>NZ_JAJQRC010000012.1:0-80340 GCF_046533115.1 Treponema sp. TIM-1 | reverse complement strand
GGGGGTTTTTTCTTGGAGGGTTTTCTTGAAAAACGCCTAAACCCTCCTGGTTCACCTACCCCCCCCCCCCCCCTCCCCGTATTGTCCTGTAACTAGTTTTACCCCGTATATTCCCCTTCCTCTTGGGCAGTGCCCCCGGCGTTTCCGCGGGGGACCGGCGTATAGCGCCGTGCCCATGGACAACCATGATAAACAAGTCCCTGGGGAACCCCGGTCCCGGCGTTACTTCCGTATGGATAACGATATAAACAAAACCAAGGAGCAAGGTATGAAGACAAGAAAAGTAGCAGGGTTTGGTTTCGCCGTTCTATTGACCGCGGCGATGCTCGTTATGGCAGGCTGCGACACCGGCACCGGCGGAGGAGGCGGTACCGGCACCGGCACCGGTGGCAGTGGTGTTTTGGACAGCAGCGGCAACCCCGATCCTGCAAAGTTGGTCGGTACGGTGTGGAGATATACCGATCCCGATGATGGCGATACCTTTACGATAACCTTTACCGGTACTTCTACCTTTACTCATGCATATTCAGATGGTACCCCAACAGGTACAGGGACCTATACCGTATCGGGTAGAACCATATCCACTGTCACTACAAGCGGTAATCATAGGGCTACCGCAACTATCAGTGGTAATACACTCCATTCGACAGAAGATGATGGCGACGAGTTTGATTTAATACGGATAAATTAGGCACGGGGGTCAGTCACCGGGCGGGATGCCCGCACGGCCTGGGAGACCGCCTACGCCGTCACCTTCCGGGAAAGCGACCGGGGAAGGCGGGCCTCCTTTGCCCTGCAATGGGAAATCCAAAAAGAAGGCGGCGTAAGCCCCTGGAGCGAGATCCAGAGTGAAATTATTCCCTAGAGAAAAAGAGAGAAAAAGAAATTTACCACCAAGGCGCAGAAGGCGGGAACGGAGGGAGAAGATTGAAGCGAGGAATGAGGAAGCATACCCTACTCTTCACTTTTCATTCTTCATTTCTTCTGCGCCCTGGTGGTTATTTTCTCCGGCAGCTTATACGGAATACCTTTTTGGTGGTGGTAAAAGCCTTTCGTATAAGCTTCCGGCGCTAACCCTGACAAGCAGCGCTTGTCAAAGCATCGCTTGTCAGAAAAAAATTTGCCGCAGGAGGGCATTATGAAAAAGAAGATGATTGGTATAGGTTTATTTGGCGTACTGCTGATTTTTGGCTTGTTTGTGGCCGGCTGTGATACCGGCAGCGGTTCTGGTTCTACTAATAAAACCAATCCCAATGGAACCAATCCCGGCGGAAACACGTTTACCGGCGGATACACGCCCCAGAACTTAAATAATACGGTATGGAAAGGAGAAGGTTTTACGTTAACCTTTACCAGTACCACTAACTATATGTTAGAACAACCCGACGGTGACAAATGGCCGGGTACCTACACCGTATCGGGTACCAGGATAACCTTTACGGATGCCGAGGGACCAGTTACCGGAACTTTTAGCGGTAATACGCTTGTTGCAAGCGGACTTACCTTCGTGTTTGACCGAAGAAGATAGAACCAGATATCGGATATTCGATAATAACCACCAATTAACGGATATCCGGTGTCCTTTTTCCCGGAACGCATAGGAGTAACCCTGACAAGCCTCGCTTGTCAGAAAAAAATTGCCGCAGGAGGGCATTATGAAAAAGAAGATGATTTTTACCGGTTTATTCGGCGTACTGCTGATTTTTGGCTTGTTCGTGGCCGGCTGTGATACCGGCAGCGGTTCTGGTACCACTACTACAACCAATACCGATGGAACCAATCCCGGTGGAAATACATTTACCGGCGGATACACACCCCAGAACTTGAATAATACGGTGTGGAAGGGAGGTGGTTATACATTAACCTTTACCAGTACCACTACGTATATGTCAGAAGAAACCGGTGGTGACAAATGGCCGGGTACCTACACGGTAACGGGTAATAGGATAACCTTTAAGAATGACGATGGACCATCATTTATCGGAACTTTTAGCGGTAATACGCTTGTTGCAAACGGAACTACCTTCGTGTTTGACCGAAGAAGAAGCTAGTATCCGGACAGCAAAGAACATGCGGCTTTGTTTCCCAACACGGAACAATGCTGTCTAACGCGAAGAAAGAAATTTACCACAAGGTAGACCGCTATGCGGTCAATTAAATGAGCAGAAGGCGAAGAAGTACGTAAGAAGAATTAAGAAGGCAAAATGAAGAAGAACGGCCACTCTTCACGCTTAATTCTTAATTTTCCTTTCCTTCTTCGCCTTCTGCGCCTTCTGCGCCTTCGTGGTGAATTCCCTTCCCGGTTCTTACTCGCCGTGGTGGTCGAATTCCCTTCCCTGTTCTTACGCGCCGTGGCGGTCGAATTCCCTTCCCGGTTTTTACGCGTCAGCCCCGGCTTGCACTTCCCCGTAAAAATCAGTACAAATAAGGACAGGGAGGATCTATGTCTAACGAGGTTCGTGAAATTGCCGCCCGGGTGCGGGTGTTGCGGGAAATTGAGGAAATTTCCGTGGAAACCCTGGCCCAGGAATTGTCCTTTAATCCCGTAGAATACGGGCGCTGGGAAGCGGGGGAAGAGGATTTTCCCATCGGGGTCCTGGTGGAAATTGCCGCCCGGTTCAAGGTGGATTTGACCGAATTGATTAGCGGGGAGCCCTCCCGGCTTAAAACCTATTGTATTACCCGTTCCGATAAGGCCCCGGAGGTGAGCCGCCGGCCCATGTATACCTATTGGAATTTAGCCTACAATTTTCACCATAAAAAGGGGGAACCCTTTTTGGTGGAGGCAAATCCCGATACGGAAACCAAACCTTTAAGCCTCAATACCCATCCGGGTCAGGAATTTGACTATGTCCTGGAGGGCCGTCTGTTAATCTCCGTGGGGGGGCATGAATCGGAATTGGGTCCCGGGGATTGTATCTATTACGATTCCAATGAGCCCCACGGTATGAAAGCCCTGGGAGGAAAACGGGCCCGCTTTTTGGCCATGGTCTTATAACTTTACCGCAGGGAGTATGCACATGCTGGAATGTTTTTTGCCGCAGGCGGAATTTGCATCCTATGAGGATTTTATACGTCATTTTTCCCTGAGGATCCCCGAGAATTTTAACTTTGCCTATGATGTGGCGGACGTGCTGGCCGAAGAAAAACCCCGGGAACGGGCCCTGGTCTGGTGTGACGAGCAAGGGGCGGAGGCGGTGTTTACCTACGCCGACATGAAGCACCTTTCCAACCAAGCGGCCAACGTGTTCCGTTCCGCGGGCATAGGAAAGGGGGATCCCATCCTGGTGATCCTCAAACGCCGCTGGCAATATTGGCCGGTCCTCCTGGGCCTCCATAAGATCGGGGCGGTGGCCATCCCCGCCACCCACCTGCTTACCACCAAAGATCTCGTTTACCGCTGTGAGGCGGCGGATGTGGCGGGGATTCTCTGTGTGGATGACGAACAGGTTTTGCGCAAGGTGGACGAGGCGGAGGCAAAACTCCGGGAGGGGGACCATAACACCCTGCGGTATAAGGCCTTTGTCCGTTCCGTTCACACCCCGGCGGATCGTGAGATCCGGGGTAACGGCTTACCCTGGGCGGATTTTAACAACCGTTTGTCCAAAGCGCCGCCGGATTTTTCCCGGCTTCCGGGGATCAATACCAACCGCGATATGATGCTCCTCTATTTTACCTCCGGTACCACGGGGATGCCCAAGATGGTCCGCCATGATTTTGCCTATCCCCTGGGACATATCCTGACCGCCAAATTCTGGCTCTGCGGCCAGGAGGGAGGGCTCCACCTGACCGTGGCGGATACCGGCTGGGCCAAGGCCGCCTGGGGAAAATTCTACGGCCAATGGCTCTGCGGTACGACGATTTTTGTCTACGATTACGATCGGTTTATCCCCGCGGCCATGCTGGAAATAATCAGCAAATACCGGGTTACCACCTTCTGCGCTCCCCCCACTATTTACCGTTTTTTTATCAAAGAGGATCTGTCCCGGTATGATTTTTCCGCCCTGAAACATTGTTCCGTGGCAGGGGAACCCCTGAACCCGGAGATATACGAACAATTTTTAAGCGCCACCGGGATCAGCCTCCGGGAGGCCTACGGCCAGACGGAACTCACCGTAGCCATGGCCACCTACCCCTGGCTGGAACCAAAACCGGGTTCCATGGGAAAGCCCTCCCCGGGTTATGATATCGATCTGCTCCGGGAGGACGGCTCTTCCTGTGATATGGGTGAGGAGGGGCAGATCGTGATCCGGACCGGGATACGGAAACCCGCGGGGATCTTCGGCGGGTACTACCGGGATGAGGCCCTGACCGCCAGTGTCTGGCATGATGACATTTATTATACCGGGGATATGGCCTGGCGGGACGAGGACGGTTATTACTGGTTTGTAGGCCGGGCGGATGACGTGATCAAAAGCTCCGGCTACCGGATCGGCCCCTTTGAAGTGGAAAGCGCCCTGTTGGAACACCCTTCGGTCTTGGAATGTGCCGTGACCGGGGTCCCCGATCCCGACCGGGGTACGGTGGTCAAGGCCACGGTGGTGCTTGCCAAAGGGTGGATACCCTCGGAGGAACTGAAGCTGGAACTCCAGAACCACGTAAAAAAAACCACCGCCCCCTATAAATACCCCCGGATCGTGGAATTCGCCGCCGAACTCCCCAAAACCATCAGTGGTAAGATCCGCCGGGTCCAGATTCGGGAGGAAGACGGTTCCGTTGCCGAATAGCCGCGGGGCCGGTACGGCTAAAGGGAAGCGATGACGATTCGGGAGACTGCGGCGATCATCGGGGCCGAAATTATTCAGGACGATTTTGAAGATGTAACGCTCCGGGGGGCCTATACGTCGGATCTGCTTTCGGACGTGCTGGCCCATGCGGCGGAAGGGGACGCCCTTTTAACGATCCAGGCCCATAAGAACACCGTGGCCGTGGCGGTCCTTAAACATATCCCGGTTATTATTATCTGTAATTCCCGGCCTATTCCCCGGGATATGGAGGATGCGGCGCGGGATCACCAAATCGCCCTGCTGCGAACCGGAAAGAACCAGTTTACCCTCTCCGGGGAGCTTTACGAGCTTCTATACCGGGCCGGCCCCTCATTTTTCCCAGTAACGGAAAACGATCTTCATAACCCGGGGAAGGGCTTTGATCCGCCTGCCCAGGGTGGTGCCCGCCAATAACTCCGTAATGGCCCGGATCCCCTGATAGGTCTGTTCCGAATAGGGCTGCCACCAGAGATTCCGTTTTATTCCGGGGAGCAGTTCGTCCACCACCACCTGGGCTTTCAACATCTCCCGAAACCCCGCTTCGCCGTGGGTTTTGCCCAGGCCGGAATCGCCAAAGCCCCCCCAGGGGGTTTCCGCCAGGCCGTGGGACATGAGGTGATCGTTGATCATCACCGCCCCGGCGTTGATCCCGGCGGCCAGCTTTTTTGCCCGGCGATGATTGCGGGACCAGACCGAACCGGTAAGCCCGTAGGATGACTTGTTGGCTATCCGCAGGGCCTCGTCATCGTCCTCCACGGGCACCACCGCGGCGACAGGACCGAAGATCTCCTCCGCCATAACCGGCATGGTTTCATTTACCCCGGTAAGTACCAGGGCCGGGGCAAAGAGGCTTTCGTCCTGGAAGCTGCCCCCGGGGCTTTGGGCCGCTATCCGGGCGCCGGCGGCGATACAGGCTTCAACCTGCTTTTGTACCGCCTGCTTCTGCCTGAGGGTGGTCATGGGCCCCATATCGCCCTCCTCCCCTACCCTAAGGTTTTGCACCAGGCCGCAGAGTTTTTTCAAAAAAGCCTCATAAACCGTCCGGTGGACCAGGATCCGCTGGGCTCCCCCGCAGGACTGGCCCGCATTGGAATAACCGGACCAGAGAATACCCGCGGCGGCCCGGTCCAGATCCGCATCGTCACAGATTATGGCGGCGTCGGCGCCGCCCAATTCCAGTACCAGGGGAAGCAGCCGGGGGGCGGCCAGGGCCAGAAGCTCCCGGCCCACCGCCGTAGAGCCGGTAAAAAAGAGTTTGTCCACCCCCCCTGAGATAAAAGCCGGGCCGGCCTCTTTCCCGGGCATTTCTATATGCGAAAAGAGGTCATCCGGTAAAGCCGCGGCGCCAAACACCGCCTCCAGCGCCCGGCCGACCCCCGGGGTATCCGAAGCGACCTTGAGGATCACCGCATTTCCCGCGAGCAGGGCCATGACCACCTCGGAAAAGGGGATGGCAAAGGGGTAATTCCAGGGAGAGATGATCCCCACCACTCCGTAGGGCTTATAGATCATCCGGCTCCGTTTGTTGAACATGAGGAGGTTCCCTCCCCCCAGGGTCCGGGGGGCCAGAAATTTTTTCCCCTGTTTGATATAATAGGAAAGGGCCATCACCGCGGGGAGTACCTCCGCGGCCAGGGCATCGATTTTTACTTTACCGTTTTCCCGGTGGATCAGCTCCGTCAGTTCATCAAAATGATCTCCCAAGTATCCGGCCGCCTTTTTGAGCCGCCGGACCCGTTCCCCATAGGGAAGGGCCGCCCATACGCCTTGCGCCTTCCGGGCGGCCTGTATCTTTTCCGCCACCCGCGCCGTATTGTGGAGGCCTTTTCCTCCCGGAACCTTTTCCCCGCTATCAGCCATTTTTCTTCTCCCTTCCGATAAAATTATCCATGGAATGATTGATGCCCAAAAAATTCACTATAAAATCGAACCCTCCCGGGGGTAGTAGTCTGAGAAGATGGGTATTGTAGATAAACCAGGGCAAGAGGAGCTGTTTTTTGTTCTTGAGTATGGCCAAGGCAATACGGTGGGCGACATATTTGCTCTTTAATATGGGAAACAACCAGGGAAATTTGGTTTTTACCCCCTGAAATAACCCGGTGTCAATAAAAAAGGGACAAACCACCGTGGTTTTAACCGCGCTTTTTTGACTGCGGAGTTCCATCCGCAGGGATTCGTGAAACCCGAAGGAAGCGAATTTACTGGCCGAATAATCGGCGAGACCCCGGACACCGATAAAGGCCGCGGCGGAAGATATGGTCACCAAATGTCCGCTATTCCGGGCTATCATAGAGGGGAGGAAGGCTTTACAGGTCCAAAAATGGGATATACTATTGACTTCCATGGTTTTGATGAGCTTTTCATCGGGGGTTTCTAAAAAGGAGGAACCGGAAACGACCCCCGCGTTATTCACCAAGATATCCACCGGGCCCAATTCCGCGGTCAGCGCCTTGGCGGCGGCATAAACCGCCTCCCGGTCCGTAATATCGCAGACCCTGCCTTTGATAAAAAGCCCCCTTTCCCGGCCTTCGTCTTCCAGCGTCCTGAGGGCTTCTTGATTCAGGTCCCAGGCCACGACCCGACCCCCCCGTTCCGCAAGTTCCCGGGCCAAAAACCGCCCGATACCATTAGCCCCACCGGTGATGAGGATAATTTTGCTTCTAATGTCTTTCATACCACTCCACGTATATTGAGTATACCCCCTTTCGATGAGTATACGACCAACCGGGCTTTGAAACAAGCAGATTGGTCTTATTATTTTTTTGCGCTTGCTTTATAGTAAACCCATGTCCCGCAACCAGACTTTTGTGGAATCGGCTTCCGCGGTAAATCAACTCCTTAACCGGTTAATGCCGCTTTTAATTCCCTGCGGGGTTTTGGCGGGTATTCTGTTTTCCCGGGTATTCATCCTGTTACGGCCCCTGGTCCCCTGGCTTTTTGGGGTTATGACCTTATCGGGAGCCATAAAATTACGGGCCCGGGACCTGGGGCGGGCGGTGACCGATCCGAAACCGGTGCTGCTTTTTTTCCTTTTTACCCATGGGCTTATGCCCGGGGTCGTATTTCTTTTGTCCAGGCTCGTATTTAGCGGCAGCCCGGATATTGTTTCGGGGTATGTTTTGCTTTTTTCCATACCCACCGCCGTATCCGGGTTTATCTGGGTTTCCATGTATGGGGGCGATCCCGCCCTATCCTTGACTATTATCCTGTTGGATACCCTGTGCGCCCCCCTGATAGTTCCCGGTACGGTAACCCTGCTCCTGGGAACATCCCTGATCCTGGATATGACCGGAATAACCATTTCCCTTTTTTTTATGGTGGTGTTTCCCACTATTATTGGGGTCTTATTAAACGAAACAAGCCGGGGAAAAATACCCCGGATCATATCCCCTTATGTGAGTCCGATCTCAAAGCTCTGTCTTACCCTGGTGGTCGCCGCAAATACCTCCGCCATAGCGGACCAGGTCCGTCTACAGGAGCCTATTTTCTGGCTGGTGGGAATAAGCTGTGTGATCCTCACCGCCCTGGGGTTTATCGGCGCGAACCTGGCGGGTCTTATCGGACGTTTGAGCCCGGCAAAACGGACCACCCTCTTTTTTGCCGCGGGGCTGCGGAACATCAGCGCTTCGGCGACCCTGGCCATAGAATTTTTCCCCGAGGCCGCGGCCTTGCCTGCCATCCTGGGGATGCTCTGTCAGCAGATCCTGGCGGCGTTATTGGGAAACATGCTTGTCGGAAAACAGAAGAAGAATCTTTAACCGCGTTATCAATTGTTTGATGTTACCGCCTACCGGTTGTCCGCGGCTATTTTAGTATGTTATAGTTGAGGGAGCGCCGGAAAACCCGGTTGGGTTTCCGGCGATTCTTCCAACCGGGTTTTGAAACCGGCGGCGGGGTACATGATTCGAGGCGCAAGATGAAAGCTTTGGTTTTTGGCTCATTAAATATCGATTTGATTTTTTCCGTTGATCATATCGTTAGCCCGGGGGAAACCATCAGCAGCAGTTCCCTGATAAAAAGCGCCGGGGGGAAGGGGGCGAACCAGGCCGCGGCCCTGGCAAAGGCGGGATTGCCCGTATACATGGCGGGGAAAATAGGCCAGGATGGGACATTTTTGCTTTCGTTGCTACAATCCTACGGGGTCAATACCGATCGGGTGGTCCGCTACGAAGGGGCCACCGGTCAGGCCTTAATCCAACTGGATAAAAACAGACAAAATGCCATCCTGCTTTTTTCCGGGGGAAACGCCCAAATAACCATTGAGGAAATCCTCAGGACCCTGGAGGAATTCGGCCGGGGGGATCTTATTGTTTTACAGAATGAAATCGTCCATGTCCAAAAAATCATGGAAGCCGCGAAAAACCGGGGGCTTACCATTTGCCTTAACCCCTCACCCTATGATCAAAAAATAGAAACCCTGCCCCTGGACCTGGTGAATATCCTTTTTGTCAATGAAATAGAAGGGGCGGCCCTGGCCGGTAAAGGCGCGGAAACACCCCTGCCCCAGGTGCTGGACCGCCTGGTTACCCGTTTCCCCGGCGCTGAAATTATCCTTACCGCCGGAAAGGACGGGGCCTATTACGGCTTTAAGGACATCCGGGAAAAGGGCGCTATCGTGGATATGCCGGTGGTTGATACCACCGGTGCGGGGGACACCTTTACGGGATACTTTATCGCCGCCCGGAGCCGGAATATGCCCATAGACCGGGCGCTGGCGATCGCCTGTAAAGCCGCCTCCTATGCGGTTTCCCGAATGGGGGCCATGGAAGCAATTCCCTTGGCCGCTGAAATATTCTGAGCAAAATAATGTTCTTATACGCTTAATTTGTATACAAGGCCGCTAGAGCGTTTCTGGGGAACCAGAACCCCGCGCGGAGAGGGCATAACGCCCTGCCCCGGCATACTCCAGGGCCTCCGCTGGCCTTATGATAAAATTCCCCCTTGACAAGTAAGGCATATTGCAATACACTATAATCGTGGAAGAATGTCGGATTGCCTGGGACGAAGCCAAGAATGCGGAGAACAAGCTGAAGCACAAAATTGGCTTTGAAGACGCTCAATTTGTCTTCGCCGATCCAGACCGCATTGAGCGAATCGACCGTAGCGATAGCAACACATCCGGCGAAACACGATGGCAGACAATCGGCAGGGTCGGCAGTCTTTTGTTTGTTGTCTACACAGAAAGCAGGGAAGAAACACGCCTAATCACGGCGCGGGAAGCCGAGAAGCATGAGAGGAGAAGTTACCATGGCTATTATCACATCGACGGTAAAGGTTGGACAAAGGCCACCTAAAGAAGTCATCAAGCGGGTCAAAAAAGCGGTCAGGGAAGCGCGGAAACATCCGGAGGTATACGATCCTGATTGTCCACCGTCCACACCGGAGGCCCTCAAGGAGTTCGCTCATCTGGCGGCGGAGCGAAACCGGCGCAAAAAGAAGCGGTCGGTAACAATCCGTATCGCCCCGGATGTTCTGGAAAGCTATAAAACGATGGGGGACGGCTATACCGGCATTATGGCCGATGTTCTGAAATACGCCATTGATAATCCCGGCGTTCTCACCGCAGCCACAAGATAATTCCGTGAAGCCCCGGACCATGCCGGAAAAATGCGCCCTATCATCTTACCGATGTCAGCAAAATGATCAGGGCGGCATAAGCGAAGTATTTCCCGGGCGGTCTATTCCGCCTCATAACGGCATTGCTTCTTTCCCTCGACAAGTACACCGGTTGACCATATGACAGCACATCGCCGGCTGGAGGTAGGGTAATTTGAAATTTCTTGGTTTTTGGACGTTTCCAGACCCAAAACGGACCCGTGATCTTCGGCATGGCACACCTCGCCTACGAAAAATATCCGTACAATAAACGTACAGTGCCATACTTTTAGAAAATTAAGTTTTTTTACCTTTATCTAATTCCTTATATAATAAGGAATTAACAATAAGCGGCCGACGGGAGTCGAACCCGCGTCACAAGCTTGGGAAGCTTGGATAATACCGTTATATGACGGCCGCATAGAAAACTAAGGCTGTTCCAAACCTTCGGTTTTTTGAACAAAGTCAACGCTGATATAATAACTGAATTGGGGTATTTCTGTCAATGAGCGGATCATGATCTAATGGAAAAATCCCGGTAGGCGCCCAGGGGGGAGCGGAGATCGTAACGGACCGAATCCACCCGGGCGCCCGGCGGCCCCTGACGAAGCCATTGGAGCAAGGTGTCAAGCTTTTCCTTGGGACCCTCGGCAAACACCTCCACATCCCCGTCATGGGTGTTTCTTACCCAGCCCGTAAGACCAAGCCGCCGGGCCTCATGATAGGCGGAATACCGGAAACCCACCCCCTGGACCCGTCCTTCGACCAGGGCAAAAAACGCGGAAGAAGCCGGGGAATGTCGCATAACCATAAAAAAATCCTGGAATGCCCCTCCCTGTCCTTGTGGCGGGGCTTTTGTAAAACTAATAAATTTTTGGAAAAGACTCAAGATTTTTTTTATATTTCTTCCTCTTCCCATACCTCTTCGATCACCGATGGGGAAAAACCTTCGTATTTTAACTGTTTTTTTAAGAATCTATCCGTTTGGAGGTCAGGGGCATGCTTTTTTTTGAGATACCCCCTAAGCAGGGCCGATTCGGTTTGAAAATCCAGCACCCGTTTTAAGGCCCCCTCGGCGACCCGGGAACTTATACCCCGCCGGCGGAGACCGGCCAACAGTTTCCGGGGGGCCTCGACGGAACGGGCCAGCCGGGCGTGGAGCCACAGGACCGCGTACCGTTCATCGCTGATAATTTCCAGGTCCGTCAGGTAAGAAACCACCGCCTGTATACAGGAAGGGATAAATCCCCGGATTTCCAGCTTGTGGGTAATACCCCGGCAGGTCTGTTCAGCCCGAGCCACGAGGCGCAGGGCGGCCCGTTCCGTCCGGTAACAGGCGGCGGCAAAACGGCAGGACTCCTCCTCGGCGGGGGACAGATCCCTGCCGGGAGAAAAAACACTTTCATCCTGAAATTCAGCGGGAAGATAGGGGAGTTTAAAAGAAAACAGGGAGCCGTCCGACAATCCAATCCGTAAAACCGACGGGGTTGATTCAACTGCGGTTCCAACTTTTAAGGATACCACCGTCATGGATGGCCGCCCCGCCGCATCAAAAGCCCTGTGGGGGAATAAAACAAGCCCCGGCCTGTTTTACCGCTTGGAGAATTGGAACCGCCTGCGAGCGCCGGCCTGTCCGTATTTTTTACGTTCCACCATCCGGGAATCCCGGGTCAAAAAGCCGTTGCTGCGCAAACTCGTATAATTGCCCTGATCCACCTGACAAAGCGCCCGGGCCAACCCATGACGACAAGCCCCGGCCTGTCCGTTGGCTCCACCGCCAAAAACATTGATCAGTATGTCGAATTTGTTTTCACTGGCGGTAACCATCAAGGGCTGACGGACCATCATGGCATGCTCCCCCTGGGGGAAATACTGGGCCAATTCCCGGCCGTTCACCACAATTTTACCGGCTCCATCCCGAACATATACCCGGGCGACGGAGGTTTTTCTTCTTCCGGTACCAATACCAAGGTTCTTAATCACATTTCACCTCTTGCTTATAACTCAATAGTCTGAGGATTCTGGGCGGCATGGGGGTGATCCGGTCCGGGATACACCTTAACGTTTTTTAAGAGTTTCCGGCCCAGGGGCCCCTTAGGCAACATCCCCTTGATAGCCAACTCCAGCGGCGCCGAGGGATGGCGGCCGATGAGTTTCTCGAAATTAACCGCTTTAAGCCCTCCGACATACCCGGAATGGTGATAATAGAGCTTCTGCTGGGCTTTACGGCCGGTCACCGCGATTTTATCCGCGTTAACCACCACCACATAGTCCCCTGTTTCCTGATGGGGCGCGTAAATGGGCTTTTCTTTCCCCCTGACTATGGAGGCAATCCGAGCGGCGACCCTGCCGAGGACCTTGCCTTCGGCGTCAATTACAAACCATTTCCGCTCCACCTCAGCGGGTTTAACAAATATTGTCTTCATTTATACCCTTCTCAATATAATTACCGAATAGACCGGTTTCAACATATGGCCTTCGGATTTTGAAACAACCTTGAATAGTAAAGAATAATGCCATAACAAGGCGGAGCATGTCAAGGGGAAAGGGGCATTTTCCGGGCAAAATAGTCTTTTTACCCGAGTTCGGGATATTCCCGGATACGCCGCTCTTTTTCACCCGATTCATGCCCCGGCCTACCGAATCTCCAGCCTGGCGCTTACCGGAGGGGAAGCGCCCTTCTCCAAAGAAACCGGGAAGGGTGCGGCGTCTGCGGCGGTCACCGTATAGGAGCCGGCCGGCAATACCTGGTCCCCGTCGTTGTTTACCGACTCAAAGGCCGAGGAGGGAAGGATAAATTCCACCGCGGCCGATGCCCCCGCGGGAAGAGCCACCCGGCGGAAAGCCCGCAGGGAGGTAAGGGGGTCCTCCGGGCCGCGTTTATCCCGGCTGATGTACAGTTGAACCACCACTTCCCCGGCCCGGCTTCCCGTATTGGTAAGCCCCGCCACGGCCTTGACCGATTCCCCGGCGGTAAGGGACGGGGCGGACAGTTCCAGGGAATCGAAGCGGAAGGTCGTATAGGAAAGACCGAATCCAAAGGGGTACAGGGGCTTTTCCTCCATATAGCGGTAGGTTCTTCCCTTCATGGCATAGTCTTCGTAGGGGGGGAGCTGTTCCGTTGACCGGGGAAAGGTGATGGGGAGTTTTCCCGACGGGTTAACATCCCCAAAGAGGATGTCCGCCAGGGCGATCCCCCCCTGTTCCCCCGGATACCAGGCGAAGATCACCGCATCCGCCAGGTCCTCCGGAAAGGCGATGGGACTGCCCCCGGTGAGGATCAGGACCAGGGGCTTCCCGGTGGCTTTGAGATCCTTCAGGTAGGCAAGCTGCCAGGAGGGGAGCTCAATCCGGTCCCGGTCACCGTTTGAATCCGAGGCAATGGCATCCCCCTCTTCCCCTTCCATGGCACCGTCCAGTCCAAAGACCGCGATGATGATATCCACGCCATCGGCGATCCCGACCATGGACACGTTTGAGGGGTGGTTTTCATCATATTGGAGGCAGCCCTGGCGGTATTCCACATTGACGGCGAATTTGGTCCGCAGCTTTTCCGCCAGTCCTTCCAGAACAGTAACCAGCCGGGGGGTGATCCCGTAATAATTACCCAGCAGGGTATGGGGGTTAGCCGCCCCGGGGCCGATGAGCAGTATGTTCTTGGCCGAATCGTCCAGGGGCAGGATATTATCGCGGTTTTTGAGGAGGGTTATGGATTTTTCCGCTCCCTCCCGGGCCAGATTCCGGTGTTTCTCGCAGTTGATGACCTCCCTGCCCAGGCCGGCCCAGGGATCGGATTGGGGGGAATCAAACATCCCCAGCTTGAACCGGGTGCGGAGGAGCCGGGTAACGGCGGTATCCAGGGCTTCCATGCTGACGAGACCCTTTTTATAGGAGACGGTGAGCATAGGGAAGGTACATCCGCAGTTGAGGTCGCACCCCGCATTTAGGGCCAGGGCCGCCGATTCTTCCGGTGAGGAGGTTACCCGGTGATGTTCGTGGAAATCCCGGATAGCCCAGCAGTCGGAGACCACATGGCCCTTGAAGCCCCAGCGCCCCCGCAGCAAGTCCCGGAGCAGGTACTTGCTGCCCCCGCAGGGTTCCCCCAGGGTCCGGTTATAGGCCCCCATGACGGCTTCCACCCCCTGTTCCACCAGAAGTTTGAACGCGGGAAGGTAGGTTTCAAAGAGGTCCTTTTTGGAGACCTGGGCGTCGAAGGTATGCCGCAATTTCTCGGGCCCCGAATGAACCGCATAATGTTTGGCGCAGGCCGCGGCTTTAAGCCGCTGGGGATCATCCCCCTGGAGTCCCCGTACAAAGGCCAGCCCTATCCGTCCGGTAAGATAGGGGTCTTCCCCATAGGTTTCCTGGCCCCTGCCCCAGCGGGGGTCCCGGAAGATATTGATATTCGGGGTCCAAAAGGTAAGCCCCCAATATTGGCCCCGGTTCCCCTGCTTAACCGCCTCGTTATACTTAGCCCGGCCCTCGTCGGAGATAGCCGAGGCAGCCCGGTAGATATAATCCTCGTCAAAGGTTGCCGCCAGGGCGATAGCCTGGGGAAATACCGTGGCCGGTCCTGCCCGGGCAACCCCGTGGAGACATTCGTTCCACCAGTTGTATTCGGGAATACCCAGGCGCGGAATAGCGGCGCTGGTATAACTCAACTGGGATACCTTTTCCTCAAGGGTCATTTGGGAGACAAGTTCTTTAATCCGTTCTTCTCGGTTCATGATGGCTTCCCCTCGGTTTTAAGTGTGCGGACCGGCGTAACGGCAATACCCGCCGTCAATATAGATAAGTTATAACGGGTTTGCCATGATTTAGGAAGCCCCCGGTAACCAGGGCGGAAGCATCTGTTCTTGCCCGGATTTACGGGGGATCGGGTGAAAATTATTTTGTGTTGACACCGCTAAATTCTGCTTATATACTAATAGAGAATCATGGATGTGCTTTTCTTAATGCTTATGAAAGGGCCCATCTTTATATTTTTTTGGAGGATACACATGAAACGAGCTTTACGGATTCTCTGTCTCTGCATCGTCCTGGTGGGGATTACGGGGATGGCCTTTGGGGCCGGTGGAAGTCAGGGGGGAGACGCAAACACCCTGGAATTTTGGCATTCCCAAAGTACCGATCCCTATCCCGGAATATTTCAGCGGGCGGTGGATCGGTTTATCGCGGCTAATCCCGGCTATAAGGTGAATGTTACCATTGTACAAAACGATTCGTACAAGCAGAAATTGGCGGTTGCTTTGGCGTCGGGCAAACTGCCGGACGTGTTTTATTCCTGGTCCGGCGGTCCCATGTATGAATATGTCAATAATAATAACATTGCGGATTTAACTTCTTATATGAATGCCAATAACTATAAGAGTAAATTCCTTGACGCGGCCATTGCCCAGGCCACCTACAACGGAAAAATCTGGGGAGTCCCGATACAGAATGTTTCGGTCTGTACGGTTTTTTATAACAAGGAAATCTTCGCCCGGTACAACCTGAAGACACCTACCACGATTACCGAATTGGAGGCGGTGTGCGATACCCTGCTGCGGAATGGGATTAAACCCTTCAGTCTGGCTAATAAAACCCAGTGGACCGGTTCCATGTATTTCATGTTCTTCGCCACCCGCCGGGGAGGGGTACAGCCCTTTATCAAGGCGGTGGACGGCTCCGGTTCCTTTACGGATCCGGCCTTTATCTACGCGGGCCAGAAGATTCAGGAATGGGTCAACAAGGGGTATTTTAACACCGGCTTTAACGGTCTGGATGAGGATTCCGGGCAGTCCCGGCAGATCCTTTACAACGGAGACGCGGCAATGCACCTTATGGGCAGCTGGTTCAACTCTTCCGCTTTAAGCGAAAACCCTGAATTCGCGAAAAAGATGGGTATTTTCAAATTCCCCCGGGACGAACAGGGCATCGGTAATCCCAATACGGTGATCGGAACGGTGGGGGATAACTTCTATCACGTGTCCTCCACCAGCAAAAATCCCGCCAAGGCTTTTGAAATGATAACCTATCTGATAGACGATCTGTCGGTTCAGGATCGTTTGGCCGCCGGCGCGATTCCTCCGGTAAAAAATGTGAAACTTACCGATCCCATCCTGGCGGAACTTTTCGCCCAGGTCCAGGCGGCGCCGGACATGCAGCTTTGGTATGATCAATCCCTGGCTCCCGAGGTATCGGAGGTACACAAAACCACTTCCCAGGAGATATTCGGCGGTACCCTGAGCCCCCAGGAGGCGGCCCAGCGGCTGCAGGACGCCCAAGCGGCATATCGTAAGAAATGACGCTTTTCCGAATAAACTGCGTAAATACTAATATGCTTGATATATAGGAGAAAGAGAATTCGACCACAAAGGCGAATAAGGCGAATAAGGCGAAGAAGGAAGGAGGAGGAAAGGAGAATTAAGAATGAAAAGCGAAGAGTGAGTTATTCTTCTCTCTTCATTTCTTTCTTATTCGCCTTCTGCGCCTTTGTGGTGAATTTCTTAAATTCTGTATATGCATGGCCGTTTAGTGTTTACAAGGTACTAGTTCGTGGTTAACAGCGGGTTAAGTTTAGCTCTAAAAACGGCGATTTGGTTTTCATCAGGGGAGTACTATGATCGGAAAAACCCATAATACACTTCGTCTTGCCCGGCAGCGTTCGGTTCGGGCCGCGGCAGCGGTTTTTTTGTTTCCGGCCATGTTTTTTATGGTTATTTTTATTCTCTACCCCATCATTGATTCCTTTATTACCAGTATGGTCCAGTGGAACGGGATGAGCCGAAACCGGACTTTTGTGGGGATCGCTAATTGGATGCAATTAGTCAAGGACGCGAATTTTTGGGCGGCCTTCGGCAACAACGTAATCATCATGTTTCTGTCCCTGCTCTTTCAGGTCCCCTTTGCCATGATCCTGGCTACCTTTTTGGATATTACCGAATCCAAAGGGGTGATCTTTAAAGTAGTCTGGTTCCTCCCCTACCTTATCTCTTCGGTGGCCATCGGGGTACTTTTCAAATTTGCCCTGGACGCGAATTACGGAATTTTCGCTTCCATATCAAAAGCCCTGGGCGGCGGCGGGGTGGATCTTTTGGGTAATCCCAGGGCAGCGCTTTTTACGGTGATCGGGGTTGTCTGTTGGCAGTATATCCCTTTTTATATGGTGTTATATTTGGCCGCCTACGGTACCATTCCGGTGGAGCTCTATGAGGCGGCCAGTATAGACGGGGCCACGAGGAACCAGTATTTCTGGCGGGTTTCCCTGCCCCTGCTCAAGCCCACCGTGATTTCCGGGGCCACCATCTCCATCATCGGTTCCCTTAAGTATTTTGACCTTGTTTTTGTGATGACCGGCGGGGGTCCGGGGGTCTCCACCGAATTGATGGCCACCCTTATGTATAAAACCTCCTTTGTCAAATTTAATATGGGGTATGGGGCCACGGTTGCCTGCGGCATGTTTTTGCTTATCACCATTGTCGCGTTTATCACCATAACTACCCTGAACAAAAAGGCGGAGGTGTAACATGGCCCCAAAAAAACGCATCCTTTCCGGCCGTCCTTCACGGATCTCCCCTTTTTGGTGTATGGCGCTTATCTTTGCCTTTATATGGCTGGTTATTGCCGGGGGGCCCTTTTATTATTTGATCCTCATTTCCCTGAAATCCCAGGGAGAATTCCTCAGCGGCGGTCTTTTTAACCTGCCCAAGGTATTTAGCCTGGTGAATTATGCTACGGTTATGGGGGGGGGATTCTACAATTACTTTTACAACAGTGTGATGGTATTGATAATTTCTCTGACCCTGCTGCTCTTTACCAGCGCCTTTGCCGCCTATCCCCTCTCCCGGATGCAGTTTTTGCTTAACCGGCCCATTTACGGCGCCATTGTGGCGGCCATGTCGATACCGATTCATATTACCCTGATTCCGGTATTTATCATGTCCACCAATTTGAATATATACGATACGCCCCTGGCGCTTATCGGACCAAACGTGGCCTTTAACCTGCCGATTTCGGTTTTCATCCTCACCGCCTTTATGCAAAACATCTCCCGGGAAATTGAGGAGGCCGCGGAAATCGACGGCTGCGGGAAATTCAGCGCCTTTTTTAGGATTATTCTCCCCCTCTCCAAATCCGGGCTTGCCACCCTGGGCATTTACAACGGGGTGGTTATCTGGAACGAATTCAGTTTCGTCATGGTCCTGACCCAGTCGCAAAAGAGTCGTACCCTGCCGCTGGCGGTTTGGGAATACCAGGGACAATATACGATGAATATTCCCTTAATTATGACCCTCCTTATCCTCTCGTCCCTGCCCATCATCCTCCTCTATGTTTTTGGGCAGGACAAACTGGTAAAGGGCATGATGGCCGGGGCGGTTAAGGGTTAGCATTCCAGCGGCATCTCCGCCGATGGCATATACCCGAAGCGTTTTTTTATCCCCGATTTTCCCAGCATATTTTCCGATCGCCCCCATCGCGTCCCTTGGAAAGCGCGAAATATAGAGAGAAAAATTCGTAGTGGTTCATGCGGTTTCTGGTTAAAAATTCCTATGCCTTTATCCTGGGTTTCCGGACTTGTTATTCCGGCGGGAAGGTGTTATATTAAACTCATCCAAGGCTCGGTGAGTTTTGGATGAGTTTTTGAAACAAAAACGAGGAGTTTATTATGCTGGAAGAACAGGTACAAAGCGCGCTTAATAATGTCCGGCCCTCCCTTCAGGCGGACGGCGGCGATGTGGAATTGGTGTCTGTAGCCGATGACGGTACGGTTTCGGTAAAACTCACCGGCGCCTGCGGGGGATGCCCTATGGCCCAGATGACCCTCAAGATGGGTATTGAGAATTATTTGAAAAAAGAAGTTCCCCAGGTTACCACCGTAGTGGGAGTGTAGGTTGTTTCACGCCCGGTGGATTTCCTTCCTATGAACCACCGGGACATGAAAAGGCGGGGTTGGGTGATTCATCTTTGGGGTGAATTGCTTAATTCTGTATTTGTGGCGAAGGTGCGGCGGTAGGGGCGATTCGCCGTTACCTTTTTTATCTTAGCCTTATTCCGCCTAAAAACTCATTCCGGTTTTTCAAAGAGCCCCCTAAAATCAACGGTTTGAACGGTACCGCAATCTATTCCAAGCGCGGCGGTATAAGAGATCGAAAGCGACTGAGACTCCATAAGAAAACCGTCAAAATAGCTTTGGTAATAATCTAAACCCGGTGACGCAGTAAAAAGAGAAAAATACCCAGCCGTATTCTTTTCACTTTGTCTTAGCCCACAGGAGGGATCCTTCCGCCCGCCCCAGGGGATCATGAGACCTCAGGGCGGACAAAGGCCTAACCAAGTAAGTCCCGGGCTTTTTGGGCCAGGGTTTCTCCGTCCAGACCGAAGCGTTTGGTCAGATAATCCTGGGTACCCACTTCGCCGAACTCGTCCATGATCCCTACCCGAGCGAATTTGCCCCGGAAACCCGATTCCGCGAGGATCTCCGCCACGGCGCTGCCCAGGCCCCCGTTGATCTGGTGATTTTCCGCGCTGATCACGGCCTTAACCTTGGAAGCCTGGGCTACTACCGCTTCCCGGTCTATGGGTTTGAGGGTAAGGACGTCCAAAATACCGGCGTCGATCCCCTCGGATGCCAGAAGTTCCCGGGCCTTAAGGGATTCGTTCACCATAAGGCTGCCCAGGGCAACAAAACAGAGGTCCTTTCCTTCTTTGAATACCCTCGCCTTGCCAAAGGGGAACTTATCCTCACTGGTGTAGAGGATCGGGACGGCCTTACGGGGAAGCCGCAGGTACACCGAGCCGTAGATCTCCGCGGCTTGCCGGACAAAATCGGCGCAATTCCACGGGTCCGAGGGTTCCACAATGATGAGCTTGGGGATGGACCGCATCAGGGCCAGATCCTCAAAGGGCATGTGGGTGCCGCCGTTAAAGGCAGCGGTTACCCCGGGGTCCATGCCGATGAGCTTTACATTGAGCCGGGCATAGTTGGCGGAGATAAAAAATTGATCAAAGACCCGGCGGGAAGCGAAACAGCCGAAGGTAGCGGCAAAGGGGATCTTTCCCACCGAGGAAAGCCCCGAGGCCACGCCGATCATGTTCGCCTCGGCAATACCCACATTAAACAAACGATCGGGATAGGCCTTTTTAAAGCTCCCCGTATTGGTACAGCTCATCAGATCCGCTTCCAGGAGGACGATATTCTTATTTTTTTCCGCCAGGGCGGTTATGGTTTCCACATAGGCGGCGCGCATTTCTTTTGTTTCCATAGTTTCTCCTTCATTAACAAAAGGGGTCATTCCTTTCCGTCCAAAACAGCAATCGCCTCCCGGGCTTTTTCCAGGTTAAAGGCCATACTGTGGTTTTTTTCGATCCCCTCGGCAAAAAAACAACCCTTGCCCTTAATGGTATTCATGATGATCATGGAAGGAACGTCCTTTTGGGCCAGGGCCTTTTCAATGGCCCCGTCCAGGGCTTCAAGGTCATGGCCGTCCACCTCCTGGGTGTACCAGCCGAAGGCGGCCCATTTGGCGCGCAGATCCCCCAGATCCAGGATATTCTTGGTATAGCCGTCAAGCTGCTGCTTGTTGTAATCGGTAAAGGCGGTGATATTTGAAAGTCCCTGGGCCGCGGCAAAGAGGGCCCCCTCCCAGATCTGGCCTTCGTCGGACTCACCGTCCCCGATGATGGTATACACCCGGGAAGGTTTTTTATCCAACCTGAGCCCCAGGGCTATACCCAGGGCCGCGGAAAACCCCTGCCCCAGGGAACCGGCGGTCATGTCGATGCCCGGGGTAAGGTTCCGGTCACAATGGCTGGGGAGCCTGGTCCCCCCCTGGTTAAGGGTACCAAGCCATTCCTTGGGGAAAAAGCCCTTGAGGGCCAGGGCGGCATAGACCGCCGGCCCCGCATGGCCCTTGGAAACCACCAGTTGATCCCGGTCTTCCCAGCGGGGATTGGCGGGATCCACCTTCATCCGGTGAAAGTACAACAGGGCCAGGAGGTCCGCGATAGACATGGAGCCGCCGATATGACCGGTCCCCAGGGTCCCGATCTCTTCGATGGTTAACTTCCGGATTTCTTTAGCCTTGGACTGCAGGTCCGCTAATAATTTTTTTTCCATAAATAACTATTCCTTCCTTTGCTGCCATTCTTTAATAAGTATATCAGGTAATCGGATAACTATCAATTAAGGTTTTTTGAAGATACCATGAATACTTGGGGCTGTTTTAAAAAGGGACCTCAAAAATTTGAAATTTTTGAGGTCCCTGCGGTTTCTCGAAACCGGCGCTTTTAACGGGTCTTACCTATTTTTTAGTATAAACCGGGGTCGGCGCGTCAATCATCTTCTCGATGTTTTTATCGCCTTTGGCATACTGAACCGCGTATTTTACGCCAAGATAGCCCATCTGGTCCGCCGACTGGGCAACGGTTGCGAAAAGTTCGCCCTTGTCCACGGATTCTTTCGCATCGGGGTTACCGTCTACGCCCACCACCACCGCCTTCTTTCCGGCCTGGACAATCGCCCGGTACGCGCCGAGGGCTTGCTCGTCGTTGGCGGCGAAAACGCCGTCCAACTCGGTGGTTTGAAGCACGTTTTGGGTAATGCTATAGGCCCTTTCCCGATCCGAATAGGCGGGCTGCCGTGAAACAACATTAACCCCCGCGTCCTTGAAGGTTTTTTCCGCTCCATCCGCCCGCTCGGTCATCGCCACATTGCCCGGCGCGCCTTCAAGAACCAGGACCTTGGTACCGGCTTTAAGGCTTTTGAGCATTTCTTTCGCGCCAAGAACGCCAATCTGATAGTTGTTGCTGCCGATATAGGTAACGGCGCTGGTATACGACGCCGGCATTGGGGTGTCGATAACCACGACGGGAACATTCGCGTCCCGGGCCTTGTTAAGAACCGTTACGGCCCCTTCCGGCTGGCAGGGGGAGAACACAATCGCATCCACTTTCTGGGTGATTACGTCTTCCACCATATTGGTCTGGGCGATAGCATCGTCTTCCGTGGGGGGGCCCAGGGGAATAAGTTCAACGCCCAATTCCTTGGCGGCCTGCTCCGCCCCCGAGAGAACCGTCTGCCAGTAAGTGGAACTAAGGGTTTTCAGGATAACCGCAACCCTCAGTTTGCCGCCGCCGCTCTGCTGTTCCTGCTGCTGTTTGGCGCCGGCGAAAACACCGGTTACGCAAACGAACATCATCAGTACACATACTAAAACCGAAATCAAACGCACGCTTTTTCTCATTCCATACCTCCATGGGTGATATATAAACCGGATCAAGGGCTCATACCAAGTCTTGTATCCGTGTTTTCTCTTAACCAACGATTTTCTCCGAAGAACCGCCCGACCGGCGGTCTCCGGAGCTTCCCTTAACTCCGCTTCATTACGTTCTGACGGAGAACGTCGATAAACACCGCGATAATGATAACCGCGCCGATGGTGAAAGCCTGCCATGCCGAGGACACCCCCATCAAATTCAGCCCGTTACGCAGCACGGCGATGAGCAGGACCCCGACGATGGTGTTGCCGATTTTCCCGATACCGCCGAAGAAACTCGCGCCCCCGATGATAACCGCCGCGATGGCGTCGGTCTCATAGTCCTGACCGGCCAGGGGGAAAGAGGCGTCGACCCGGCCTACCATGACGATACCCGCCAGGGCCGCCATAAAGCCGCTTGCGGCATAGACGAGGTTCAGCACACCGTTTACGTTAATGCCGCTTAAACGGGCTGCCTCCTTATTCCCCCCTACCGCGTAAATGTGCCGTCCCGTCCGGGTACGGCTGAGAAATATATACATGACCACATAGAGCAGGATCACCAGCATAATTGAGACCGGTACCGGGCCGAGCCGCTGGCTTCCGAGAAACAGAATCGGCGGCTTAAACCCATAGACCGGTTTTGTCGCGGTTATCACCAGACACAGCCCCCGGGCCATCTGCTTGGTCCCCATGGTCGAGATAAACGGATGGGGCAGCCGCATTTTGGTAAGCATCAGGCCGTTGATTAAGCCGAGAAAGGTTCCGATGGCCAGGCAGCTTGCCAGCGCCATCCAGGGGTTCATATTATATTTGGTAGCGAAATGCCCCATGAACATGGTGGAAAGCGCGAGGATCGACCCGACCGAAAGATCAATCCCCGAAGTAAGGATGGCCAGGAACATACCCACCGAAATGATAGAATTGATTGCCGCCTGACCCGCGACATTCATCAGATTATCCACGGTCAAAAAGCGCGGGGAAACTATCGAGAGGATAATGCAAAGCAGTAAAAGGCTTAACACCACCCCGAAGGTATTCAAATACTCTTTGACGCTTCTTTTATTTGCCCCTAGTGCCGACGTTGTAATTTCTGCCATCTATGTCTTCCTTCTAAAATTTAAAGTTCAATAGCCTTATGCTGTTTTAATGACTCATTAACCGAGAAACACAGCTCAACAGCCGCGATGCCATCTTCCAGGGTCACCGAGGATTCCCGTTGATTTAAAACCTCGTTCACAAAGGCCTCCATCTCGGTGAGGTAAGCCTTGTCAAAGCGGGTACGGAATTCCGGAACAATATCCGTAAGAGAACCCTGCTCGTTTAATACCAGACAGGCGGTCTGCCGGAGATCCCCGATGAAAACCGATCCCTTGGTACAAATAACTTCCGTACGAATGTCGTAACCGTACCGGGCGTTTCTGCTTCCCTCCAAATGGGCAAGCCGGCCGTTTTTGAAGCGGAATTCTATATCCACATGATCGATATCGCCGATCTCGCCCAGTTCGGGCCACATCAGCACCGCCCCTTCGGCGGATATTTTGCTTACCTCACTGCCGATAAACCAGCGGGCCAGATCGATATCATGGACGCACATATCCAGAACCAGGCCGCCGCTGGCCTTGGCGAATTCAAGGGGAGGGGCCCCGGGATCCCTGCTTACACAGCGCACATAAACCGGCTCCCCAAGTTTGCCGGAATCAACCTGTTTTTTACCCAGGAGGTAGGCATCGTCAAAACGCCTCATAAAGCCGACCATCAGATAGCCCTTGACCTCGGCCAGGGTCTTCCGCAGCTGGGCTCCCTCGGCCATATCCAGGGTTACCGGCTTTTCACAAAACACCGGCTTGCCCGCTTTTAGGGCATCCATAATGATCCTGCCGTGGGTAGTGGTCGCCGAGGCGATAACCACCGCGTCTATGTCCTTACGGGCCAGCAAATCCCGATGATCGGCGAATACGTCAACCCCGGAAAAACGGCCGCTGAAATTGTTCCGCGCTCCCTCCGCCGGATCGGACACGGCGACAAGCCGGGCATTCTCCATACGGCCGGCAAGGTTTTGGGCGTGCTTAAAACCCAATCTTCCCAAACCGATGACCCCGCATCGTAAACAAGCCATATTTACGCTCCCTCCATTACCGTTAACCCGGAAGCGGCGTACATGATCTTCTCCTGGGTCACGCCGCTGCCCGTCAGCTCGGTAACAATTTTACCCTCATGCATGACAATAATCCGATCGGACATCCCCATGCACTCGTCCATTTCCGAACTTATCATGATAACCGCCGCCCCGTTCTTTACCAGTTCGTTGATAAGGTTATACACTTCAATCTTTGCGCCGACATCTATGCCCCTCGTGGGCTCATCAAAAATAAAGATCCGTGCCTTGGAGAGCAACCACTTCGCGATAACCACCTTCTGCTGATTACCGCCGCTGAGATTACCCGCTGGCATGGTTACCCCCGGGGCAATAATGTGCAGTTCCTTTATCATGCGCTCCGCGTCTTTCCGCGCGTTCTTCAAATTGAGCAGGATATGTTTTTTATAGTGTCCCAGATTCACCAGGGTGGAATTGAATTCGATATTCTGAATCAGGATCAGGCCCTGGCCTTTACGGTCCTCGGTAAGAAAGGCGATCCCCGCCCTTATCGAGTCCTGGGGGGTTTTGATCTGGACCTGTTTCCCTTCCACAAAGATGGCACCGCCGTCGATGGGGTCCGCTCCGGTAAGGGCCCGGGCCGCCTCGGTCCGGCCCGCGCCGATAAGGCCGGCAAAACCCAGCACCTCGCCGGCATGTACCGCGAAGGAAATACTCTCCACCACCCCCTTGCGGGTAAGCCCCTCCACCCGCAGCATCTCCTTTCCGATAGGGGCTTTCACCTTGGGATACTTCTGGGTAATGTCCCGCCCCACCATGTACTTCACCATGGCGTCAATGGAGAGGTCCTTATTCTCGAAGGTGCCGACACTCTGACCGTCCCGCAAAATCGTCACCCGGTCACTGATCTCCTTCACCTCGTCCAGGCGGTGGGAAATATAAATAACGGCTACCCCCTTCCCCCGGAGATACTTGACAATTTCCAGAAGCTCGTGGGCTTCGTGGGCGCTCAACGCGGAGGTGGGTTCATCCATAATGATAAGCTTCGCCTCGGCCCGTACCGCCCGGGCAATTTCCACCATCTGTTGCTTGCCTACCCCCAGGGCGCCGACATTCACGCCGGGATCGATGTCCAGGCCCAGGCCCTGCAGCACCTGGTGGGATTCCCGTTTCATGGCATCCCGGTCAATCAAGCCTATCTTTTTCCCCTTAATCACTTCCCGGCCCAGATATATGTTCTCGGCCACGGTCATGTGGGGCACCAGGTTCAGTTCCTGATAGATACAGGCGATACCCAAAGACATGGAATAATGGGGGGTGATGTTTTCCATCTTTTGACCGTTAAAAAAAACCTCCCCCTCCGAGGGCGGATGGGCGCCGGTGATTACCTTAATAATGGTAGACTTTCCCGCGCCGTTTTCCCCGCAGAGACCGTGAACCTCGCCGGCTTGGACATCAAAACTGACCGCTTTGAGGGCCGTAACGCCGGGAAATGTCTTGGTGACCTTCTTGACCCATAATAAAGCATGTTCTTCCACTTCTATTTCCTCACAATCAATATTCCGGGATCTTTTCCCGGCTCAAGGCTTCCCGCAGCCCGATAAAACACTCCTCCCCGGGGACCACTCCGATCAAATCGCCCGGGTTGATTCCCTGATAATAAGCCGGTAAGGCAGTATCTGGTCTTCCGCAATGGCGCCGCCCCCCGTTATAATCCGGTGCAGGGCCCACGCGGTCTGCTCGCCCATTTCCTTAATGGGCTGCCGGACCGTGGTCAGCCGGGGAATTATATAGTTGGAAATATCCACATCGTCGAAACCCACCACGGAAACATCCTCCGGCACCCGGATCCCCGCATCCTGAAGCACCCGTATAGCCCCGATGGCCAACTCGTCGGTGGCGGCAAAAAGCGCGGTAAAATCCTGCCCCCCTCCCCGCCTGAGCAAAAGCTCCCGCATGCCGTACATACCAAATTCGGCGGTATAATTACGGACAAAAACCACCCGCCCGGCTTCTATGGTAAGGTCCGCCGCGGTCAGGGCCTGAAAAAAGCCTTCCGCCCGCTGGCGGCCGAAGGTAAAGCCGTCCCCGGAAATCATGACCATATCCCGGTGTCCCAGGGAAATCAGATGATTAACCGCATCGGCGGCGGCCTGTTCTTCGTTTACGTGTATGGCGGGAATCCCCGGACATCGAAAGGTGGCGGTAATGGCCGGTATACCGGTTTTATTGAGATATTCATAAAAAGCGGCGTTCTGCATCTCGTGAAGCATAATGATACCGTCAAGATTTTCGGCCTTAAGCTTATTCAGGCAATGCTCCTCACTGATATCCTCGAATTTCGAGAAAAAGAACATGGTATAATAACCGAAGGATTCAAGGCTCCGCTCAACGATCGAAAAAAGCTGCCGCTGGAAAATATTAAAGGTGTCCGGAATTACCAGGCCCACCGAAGAGGTTTTTTTAAGTACCATAGCCCGGGCCGCCTTGTTGGGAACATAGCCGGTTTCTTCTATTATTTGGAGAATCCGCTGCCGTTTATCCGAGCTAACGTGCTTTTTCCCGTTTGCGACCCTGGAGACCGTGGAAGCCGACATCCCTGCCTGCCGGGCTATATCTTTGATACTTACCATGTCCTTTTCCTGTCCTGTTCTTGGGGCCTAACCAAACCCAAACGAATTTTGGGCCACCTATCTTGCAAACGATTTCCCTTTCAGTATACCTCACTTTAAAGCTTTGTCAAGAAAAAATTTAAAAATTTTTTTAGGATTATAAGTCATTACATTGTATAGAAATAGAAAAATTAAAAATTTTTTTAGGATTTTTAAAAAGCTCTTTACAAAGTTCCGGGGCACTGTTATGATATAGTCAATACTAAAAACGTTTTCAACTTGAGTTGTTTCAAAACACCGGTTTTGACCGGATTCGGTAATCGATCCGGTTTTCATCCCCCGGGATGGCCGGTATATTTGATAAGAGGAGGAATCGCTATGGAACCATTACGGATGGGGGTTATCGGCGCGGGACGGATTGGAAAAATTCACGGGGAAAATATCGCCCGGTTTATTCCCCAGGCCCGCCTGGAAGGGCTCGCGGATATTAACCTCACCGCCGAACAGGAAAAATGGGCCCGGGGACTGGGCGTGCGGATCCTTTCTAAAGATCCCGGGGACCTCTTGGCCGATCCCGGCATAGACGCGGTGATCATCTGCAGTTCCACCGACACCCATGCGGACCTTATCATCGCCGCCGCCGGAGCGGGAAAGCAGATCTTCTGCGAAAAACCCATAGACCTCTCGGTGCCCAAGGTCAAGACCGCCCTGGCGGCGGCTAAAAAGGCGGGGGTTAAACTGCAGATAGGTTTTAACCGGCGCTTTGATCATAACTTCCGCCGGATTCGGGAGTATACCCTGGCCGGGGAAATCGGTCAGGTGCAACTGGTCAAGATCACCTCCCGGGACCCGGCGCCCCCCTCCCCGGCCTATGTGGCGGTTTCCGGGGGGATCTTCATCGACATGATGATCCACGACTTCGACATGGCCCGGTTTCAGGCGGGAAGCGAGATCACCGAGGTTTACGCCGCCGGGGCGGTCCTGGTGGACCCGGAGATCGGCAAGGCCGGGGACGTGGATACCGCCATGGTTACCCTGGGTTTCGCCAACGGAGCCATCGGCCTTATCGACAATTCCCGGAAGGCGGTCTACGGTTATGATCAGCGGGTGGAGGTTTTTGGTTCCAAGGGCGCGGCCCTGGCGGAAAACGACCTCCCCAATACGGTTAAGCTCTACACCGAACAGGGGGTGACCGGGGAAAAGCCCCTCTATTTTTTTCTGGAACGGTACAAGGGGGCCTTTATAGACGAGATGCTTTCTTTTACCGAGGCGGTCCTCCAAAATAAACCCGTGGCGGTGACCGGGGAGGATGGTCTTGAAAATATGTACGCCGCCCTGGCGGCGGGAAAATCCCTTAAGGAAAAACGGCCCGTTTTAGTGGAAGAAGTCAGGGCATGAAATAGGTGGGCTAAGACCCGGACGGGGCAGCCCACCAGAGGTATGTTACCCCGACCCATAAGGAGGAAATAAGGATGCAATTCCATCATAAAACACCCTTTGCCCGGGGGTATACCCCCCTGGTTACCCGGAGCGGCGCCACCGCGGATATGCTCATGGACTTTGGGGTGGTGACCCTTCTACCCGGAGAAACCTGGGAACGGTCAAGTCAAACCGACGAACAATGCCTGCTCTTGGCCTGGGGAAACGCAAAAATCACCTGGAGCGTAAACGGAGCGGCGCCTGAACACCAGGACATTTCCCGGCCCGATCTGTTCGATTATTCCCCGTGGTGCCTTTCGGTCCCCCGGGAATCAAAGATTTCCATCACCGCCGGCCAGGACGGGGCGGAATGGTACTATACCGCCACGGATAACCCGAAACGGTTCACGGCAAAACTCTTTACCCCCGAAGAATGCCGCAGCGAATTCCGCGGCGAAGGAACCATGCGGGAAACCTCCACCCGCATCGTCAGAACCTGTTTTGACGACACCAACCGCGGTGAGTCAAACCTGGTGATAGGCGAAGTGATAGGGGTACCGGGCAAATGGTCAAGTTACCCGCCCCATCATCATCCCCAGCCTGAGATCTACCATTACCGGTTTAAGCCCGAACAGGGATTCGGCCTTACCGCCATCGGAGACACCCCGTACCTTATCCGGGACAAGGACACGATCCTGATCCGGGAGGGTCAGGTCCATCCCCAGGTAACCGCCCCGGGCTATGCCATGTGGTACCTCTGGGTGATCCGGCATATTGACGGCGCCCATTACGGGCCGGCCACCAACACCCCTATTTTTGTTGATGAACACCAGTGGGTGATGGGGGACGAAAGGAATATCTGGAATCCCGTTAAAACCTAGCATTTTACTATGGTGCATTGTTTTTGAATTTATTTATTGAGGAGCGAAGAATGGGCAAAACAATACGGCTTACGACAGGCCAGGCGGCGCTGCGTTTCCTGGACAACCAATATGTGGAATACGATGGAAAGGAAATCAAATTCGTCGAAGGCGTCTTCGGTATCTTCGGACACGGAGTGGTAGTGGGTTTGGGGGAAGCCCTGGCATCGGGAAAAACATCCCTTCGTTTTTATCAGGCAAAAAACGAGCAGGGGGCAGGCCATGCGGCGGTGGGTTTTGCCAAGCAAAACAACCGGCTCAAGATCATGGCGGTCTGCTCTTCCATAGGGCCCGGGGCCCTGAACATGGTGAACGCCGCCGCCGTGGCCACGGCAAACCATGTGCCGGTTCTGTTCCTGCCCTCGGACACCTTTGCCTGCCGCCAGCCCGATCCGGTGCTCCAGCAGATCGAGATCCCCACGGACTATACCAATACCGCCAGCGATTCCTTCCGGGCGGTAAGCCGCTACTGGGACCGGGTACAGCGGCCCGAACAGCTTATGACGGCGCTCATCAACGCCTTCCGGGTGCTTACGGACCCGGCGGATACCGGGGCGGTAACCGTCAGCCTTCCCCAGGACGTGCAGGGGGAAACCTACGATTACCCCGAAGAATTTCTCGCCAAGCGGGTCCACCACATAGAGCGGCGGATCCCCACCAAGGGACAGATCGGGCGGGCCGCGGCGCTGCTTAGGGCCGCGAAAAAGCCCCTGGTGATCTGCGGCGGCGGGGTCCGTTATTCCTGCGCCGGTCCCGCGCTGGAGAAATTCTGCGAAAGTTTCCATATACCCTTCGGAGAAACCCAGGGGGGCAAGGGGACGATCCTCTGGGACAATCCCTACAACCTTTCGGGGATAGGATCCACCGGTTCCCTGGCGTCGAACAGGCTGGCCAAAGAGGCGGATCTTATCATCGCCGTGGGAACCAGGCTCGGGGATTTTACCACCTGTTCCAAATGGCTTTTCCAAAACCCCGCCTGCAAAATTCTGGGGATCAACGTCGCGTCCTTTGACGCCTATAAAATGAACGGCGAACCTATTATCGCCGACGCGAAACTTACCCTGGAGGCCCTTACCGAAGCGGCGGCCTCCTATAAATCCCAATGGGGCGGGGCGATTGCGGCCGCCCGGGACGAATGGAAGGCCGAAGTGGACCGGCTCTACCGCGAAGACGCGCCCCCCGCCCCGGACGGAAAGCCCCTGCTCTCCCAGGCCCGGGTGCTGGGGGAACTTAACGACCGGCTCCTCCCCAAAGAGGCGATTGTCGTCTCCGGTTCGGGATCGGTTCCTTCGGATATGCAGCGGGTCTGGCGTACCCGGGTGCCGGGGACCTATCACATGGAATACGCCTTTTCCTGTATGGGCTACGAAGTTGCCGCCGCCCTGGGGGCGAAAATCGCTTTCCCCGATAAGGAGGTGGTAACGATCATCGGTGACGGGGCCTATACCATGCTCCATTCGGAACTGTTAACGGCGGTTCAGGAACGGAAGAAGATCATCGTGGTGGTGCTGGATAACGCGGGTTTCCACTGCATCGACAACCTCCAGAACAGCCAGGGTATCGATCACTTCGGCAATGAGTGGAAAACCCGGGACGAGTCAGGCCGCCTCGCGGGAAATTCGGTGCAGGTGGATTACGCCAAAAACGGCGAAAGCTGGGGCGCCCGGGGACTGCGGGCCAGGACGGCGGAAGAGTTGGCCGCGGCGGTAAAGGAAGCCCTGGCCGCGGACCGGCCGGTGGTGATCGACGTAAAGGTAAGCCCCAAAACCATGACCGGGGGCTATGAATCCTGGTGGCGGGTCGGTACCGCCCAGGTCTCGGATAATCCGGAAGTCGTCAAGGCGGCGAAGGACATGGCGGCGGAAGTGGAGAAAACCAGGAAATTTTAAGTCCGGTAGTGTCTGGTAGATACTACCCCTGGATATATAGGAGGAAAACATGGCGAAGGAACAAGCGATTAAACTGGCGATAGCCCCCATTGGCTGGACCAATGACGACCTTCCCGAATTGGGGGGGGAGATCCCCTTTGAGCAGTGTGTCAGTGAAATGGCCCTGGCGGGCTTCACGGGAAGCGAGGTGGGGAACAAGTACCCCCGGGACCCCAAGGTTCTGAACAAAGCCCTGGGCCTCCGGGGGCTTACGATCTGTAATGCGTGGTTCAGTTCCTTCCTTACCACCAAACCCTACCGGGAGGTGGAGGCGGAATTCATCAAACACCGGGATTTTCTCTATGCCGTAGGCGCCCGGGTCATCGGCGCGGCGGAACAGGGCCATTCCATCCAGGGCCTGGAACGGCCCATCTTTGACGATAAGCCCACCTTTACCGATGAAGCGTGGGAACGGCTCTGCGAGGGCCTTAACAAACTGGGGAAAAAGGCCGTGGCCAAGGGGATGAAGCTCACCTACCACCACCATATGGGGACCGGGGTCCAGACCGCCGCGGAAATAGACCGGCTCATGGAAAATACCGATCCCGCCCTGCTGGGGTTCCTCTACGATACGGGACATCTGGTCTTCTCCGGGGAGGATCATTTGGCGGTCCTCACCAAATGGATGAAACGGATAGGCCACGTACATCTTAAGGATATGCGTCCGGCGATCCGCAGGAGGGCGATTAAAGAAAAGTGGTCCTTCCTGACCGCGGTTAAGGAGGGGGTCTTTACCGTGCCCGGAGACGGGAGCATCGACTTTGAGCCCATCTTCCAGGCCCTTAAAAAGGCCAAATACCAGGGATGGTGGGTGGTGGAGGCCGAGCAGGACCCCGCCAAGGCCAATCCCCTAGAGTACGCTCGCAAGGCCCGCGCCTATATTAAAGAAAAGGCCAAAATTTAAGACCCCGGGAGCGGGTATTTTTTATGGAAGGGGAAGTCATCGACAAGACCAATGTAGATAAACATCTGTAATTTTGTTGAGACCGGTTCAACAAAATCGCTTCCACGGGCTTTTCCCAACCCGATTGGTTTCGGGAAAGGCCCATCCGCCGTCCCGGTCTTGCCCGGCGGGGATGGTTTTCAATTCACCGGGGATAAGGAGACCTTATGAGATTCGGTATTAACACCCTGGACGATCTGGAGGTAAAGGACAAGACGGTTCTTTGCCGGATCGATATAAACCAGCCGGTGGATAAAAAAACAGGAACCCTCAAGGATACTACCCGGATCGAGGCGTGTATCCCGACCCTGAGGGAACTCACGGAAAAGGGGGCGAAACTGGTACTCCTGGCCCACCAGGGGAGCGATATCGAATACAAAAACTTCTACACCACCGAACCCCACGCCCGGGTATTGTCCGGGCTGTTGGGGAAAGAGGTCCGTTTTATCGACGATGTCTGCGGCCCCGCGGCCCGGGAAGCCATCCGGGTTCTCAAGGCGGGGGAGATCCTGCTTTTAGATAATGTCCGTTTCGTGGCGGAGGAGCAGACCCTCTTTGAAACCAAACTCCTCCTCTCCCATGAGGAGCAGGCCAAAACCCTCCTGGTGCGGAAACTGGCCCCCCTGGCCGACCTCTATGTCAACGACGCCTTTGCCGCGGCCCACCGGGATCAGCCCAGCCTCTGCGGATTTGAGCAGCTCCTCCCCAGCGCCATGGGCCGTCTCTTTGAGGAGGAGTTCTGCGTCATTTCGGCCCTCATGGAAAAGCCCGAGCGGCCCTGTGTTTTTGTTCTGGGGGGGGCGAAGATCAACGACGCCTTCCTTATGATGAGTACGGTTTTGGGAGGCGGTATCGCCGATCAGGTCCTGGCCGGGGGCTTGGTGGGAGAGGTACTCCTCTGGGCGGCGGATTCGGATATTGGGGAAGGGGCCCGGAACTTCATCAGAAAGGAGGGCTACGAATCCCTGGTGGGAACCGCCAGGGAGCTCCTCGCAAAATACCGGGACCGGATCCTGATGCCCGAAGATTTTGCCGTGGTCCGGGACGGCCGGCGGGTGGAATACCCCCTGGGGCAGATCCCGAAGGAGGCCCTCATCCTGGATATCGGGACTAAAACCGCGGCCCGTTACCAGGAACGGATCCGGTCGGCCAGGACGGTCTTTGTCAATGGTCCCATGGGGGTCTTCGAGGAGGCGCCCACGGAACAGGGGACCCGGATGGTGTGGGACGCCTTGGGGGATACGGCGGCCTATACGGTGATCGGCGGGGGGGACAGTATCAGCGCCACCAAGAAGTATGGCAAGACCCAGGCGATCAACTACCTCTGTACCGGCGGGGGGGCCCTGATCCGTTTCCTTACCGGGGAAGAACTGCCAGTGGTCAAAGCCCTCCGGTTTGGTTCAACCCTGCGGCGGCTGCAAAATTGAGCCGCGTTCAAAGCCGCCGAATTTTGAAAAAGACTCCCATAAAAAAGCTTTTTCGAGGATGACGATCCTCATTTAATATAGTAGACTTGTTAGAGAACCCCCTTGGGTCGCGAAGGAGTTTGGTAATTGCGGTTTTATCATGGAATTTATTCGGAAACGAAGATTCCCGAACAATAACGGTGATGATAATATATTTTGATGGTAAGGAGTAACATAATTATGGTAAAAGTCGGTGTAGCAGGTTACGGAGTAATCGGGCAGCGCTTGGCGGACGGGGTGTTTTTGCAGAAAGATATGGAACTGGTGGGGATTGCGGACCTCGCCCCTACCCTTTCGATCCGGGCCCTGAAGGAAAAAGGGATGCCCTATAAGCTGTACCTGGTGGACGGCGCGGACAAGTCAAAATTTGACGCCCTGGGGATCCCCTATCAGGGCAGTTTTGCGGATCTTATCGGTAAGGTGGATATCATGCTGGATTCTTCCCCCGGCGGGGTGGGTGCCAAAAACAAGGAGCTCTATGAAAAAGCCGGGGTTAAGGCCATCTTCCAGGGGGGAGAAAAAAATTCCGTGGCGGATGTGTTTTTCCACGGGTATGCCAACTACGAAAAGGGCCTGGGGGTTAATTATCTTAAACTGACCAGTTGTAACACCACCGGGCTTATCCGTTCGGTGGATTGTCTGGACCGGAAATACGGCGTTGACCGGGTGGCGATCACCATCATCCGCCGGGTCGCGGATCCCGGGGACTACCACCGGGGGCTGACCAATGCCCTGCAGCTGGAAAAAGCCCCCTCACACCAGGCCCTGGACCTGATGACCATCATGCCCCATGTGGAGGCTACCGGTATTCTGGTGCATACCCCGGTTACCCACGGCCACATCATTACGGTACTGGCCCATGGCAGGGGGGGCAAAAAGATCACCCGGGAAATGGCCCGGGAAGCCTTTAAGAACCACGACCGGATCCGGGTGGTTTCCCTGGAAGACGGTTTTCTGGGGAACGCCTCCTTTTTCCGGTATGCCCGGGATCTGGGGAATCCCCGGGGGGATATGTACGAGATTGGCCTCTGGGAGGACAGTATCGTGGAAAGCGGGGATAATATCATGTACGCCATTAATATCCCCCAGGAATCGGTTACTATTCCGGAAACCATGGACGGTATCCGGGCGGCGCTGAAGATGCAGTCTGATTCTGCTTCGGCTACCGCGGAAACAAATAAATATTTAGGTCTAGGAAAATGGAAAAAATGAAAATTGATCCCTCGTTAAAAAATCTCGATGCCCTGTTCCCCGGTAATTTTACCGAGGACCAAAAGGCCCGGGCAAAAACCCTATTTCTCAAAAATCTCTCCGCCGAGGCCCACCGGTTCTATGGCGGCAAAATGCAGACCCTGCCCAAGTGCGGTATCTACGGCCTTGCCTGGTTCAACGTCTGGTACACTCCGGGCGTTTCCCAGATATCCACCACTATCCGGGACGATAACGACGCCTCCTTTGCCCTCTCCAACCGGGGAAACCTGGTGGCGGTGGTCTCCGACTCTACCCGGGTCCTGGGAGACGGGGACTGTACCCCCCCGGGGGGGCTGGGAGTCATGGAAGGTAAAGCCATGATCATGAAGTATCTGGGGGGGGTGGATGCGGTGGCCCTCTGTGTGGATTCCAAGGGACCCGACGGAAAAAGCAACCCCGATAAGATCATTGATTTTGTCAAGATGGTCCAGCCTTCCTTTGGGGCCATAAACCTGGAAGATATCAGCCAGCCCAACTGTTTTAAGGTCCTGGACGAGCTCCGGGAAGCCTGCGATATCCCGGTTTGGCACGACGACGCCCAGGGGACGGCCTGCGTTACCTTGGCGGGGCTCATCAATGCCCTCAAACTGGCGGGGAAAAAACTCGGGGATGCCCGGATCGTCCTCCTCGGGGCGGGGGCCTCCAATACCACCATCGCCCGGCTGATCCTTGCCGACGGGGGGGATCCCGCCAAGATGGTGGTCTTTGATTCCAAGGGGAGCCTCCATGCGGGCCGGGACGATATCAAGGGGGATAAACGGAACTACCGCAAGTGGGAACTCTGCGAGCGGACCAACCCCGGCAGGGCGCCGTCCATCGCGGAAGCCCTCAAGGGGGCGGATGTACTCATCGCCCTATCCACCCCGGGCCCGGATACGGTAAAACGGGAGTGGATCCGTTCCATGGCGGAAAAGTCCATTGTTTTTGTCTGCGCCAACCCGGTACCGGAGATCTGGCCCTATGCCGCCAAGGAAGCGGGGGCCTTTATCGTGGCCACCGGCCGGGGGGATTTTCCCAACCAGGTCAATAACTCGGTCTGCTTCCCCGGCATCCTCAAGGGGGCCCTCCTGGTCCGGGCCCGGAAGATCACCGACGGCATGGCCATCCGCTGCGCCCACTCCATCGCGGAATTCTCCGAAAAGCGGGGGATACAGCCGGATAACATTATCGCCACCATGGAGGAAGCCGAGGTTTTCGTCCAGGAAGCGGCGGATGTGGCGATCCAGGCCATCAAGGAAGGGGTCGCCCGGGTGACCCTCTCCTGGGAGGAGGTCTATCACCGGGCCAAGGCGGATATTGCCGCTGCCCGGGCCGTGGTGGAGGACATGAAAAAGCTGGGTCATATCAAAGATCCGCCTCCGCAGCTGCTGGAAACGGCCCTGCAAAAGGCCATTGATGCGGTAAAATAGCGGGACCCTCCCGGTGTCAGGCAAAATGCTTGGCGCCGGATTCCGGGCGGGTTTGGAATGAACCTTGAAAAAGTACCTGAATTTTAAATATGTAAGTTTATGAAATTATCGATACCCTATCTGGACAGACAGTTTCCCCTGGAAGTATCCGATGAAAACCTCCTGGGGGTGGCGGAACCCAATGATTTTAGGACGGCCGGGAGCCCGGCGGAGATCCTTGGGGAAGCCCTGGCGCGGCCCTACAGCCTTGTTGATGGGCCCTTTCTCGCTGCGGAAAAACGGAGCGGACAAAGCCTGACCGAATTTCTCCGGGGGGGGCGCCGGATTTTGATTATCATCAACGACGCCACCAGGCCCACCCCCACGGAGGCCATCCTCAGGGCCCTTATTCCGGCCCTGGAGCAGGGGGGGATCAAGACGGAGGATCTTACCCTCCTGGTGGCCACCGGCGCCCACCGTAAGCCCACCGAAGAGGAATATCACCAGATCCTGGGGACCTTCTACGATAAACTCCGCGTCCGGGCGGTCCACCACGACGCCCGGAAAGATGAGGACATGGCCGACCTGGGCCGTACCCGGAACGGCACCCCGATACTGCTCAACAAGCGGCTTTTTGAGGCGGACCGGATCATCGCTACCGGGAGCGTGGAGCCCCACTACTTTGGGGGCTTTACCGGGGGACGCAAGGCCTTTCTGCCGGGGATCGCGGCCTTCCGCACTATAGAGGCCAACCATAAACAGGCCCTGTCCCCCTCGTCCCGGTCCCTGGCCCTGGAGGGAAACCCGGTCCACGAGGACATGATGGACGCCCTCCCCCTGATAACGGCCCCCATATTTTCCTTTATGACCGTTCTGAACAAGGATCAACAGGTGGCCGCCGCCACCGCCGGGGACCTTTTGGCTTCTTTTTATGCCGCCGTGGAGGTCGCCCGAAAGATTTTCTGCGTTTCCATCCCCACCAAGGCGGATATTGTGGTTTCGGTGGCCAAATTCCCCATGGATATCGACCTCTACCAATCCCAAAAGGCCATTGACAACGGGGCCTTAGCCCTCAAGGACGGGGGGACCCTGATCCTGGTTTCTTCCTGCCGGGACGGTATTGGGGACGAAGCCTACGCCCGCCTTATGGCTCAGGCCGCAAGTCCCGAGGACGCCCTGGAACGGATCCGGGCGGGGTACCAGCTGGGGTATCATAAGGCCGCAAAAATGGCCGCGGTTTCGGGCCGGGCAACGATCAGGGCTGTGGCGGAGCTTTCCGCGGAACAGCTCAAGGCCCTGTTTATCGAAAAGGCCTGTTCCCCCCAGGAAGCCCTGGCAAGGGCTTTCAAAGCCGCCGGGGACCGGGGTATCCCCTGCCCCAAGGTCCTGATATTGCCCGACGGCTGTGTCACCGTGCCCGAACCGGCTTTACCTTAAAATAGCCGGGAAAAACGTACCAGTTTCAGAAAAACGCCCCGGGGTCTTGCACTTAACTAAAAAATACACTATAATCCCTAGCGAATTAGTATTATTAATCCGTAAAAATATAACTTTGTGGAGTTCAGCTTATGTCTGATATTGACTATGCGGCCCTTAAAAAAGGCGGCTTTATGCGTCAAATTCAAAAGAATCGTTTCTCTATGCGGCTTAAAGTCATCGGGGGGCAGCTTACCGCCGCCCAGGTCCGGAAAATCGGGGAGGTGGCGGAGAAATACGGCAAAGGCTACATCCACCTGACTTCCCGACAGGGGGTGGAGATCCCCTTCATCGCCCTGGAGGATATTGACCGGGTAAAAAAGGAGCTGACCGGGGGAGGCGTAAATATAGGGGTCTGCGGTCCCCGGGTACGGACCATAACCGCCTGCCAGGGTTCCGGGGTCTGTCCCAGCGGGATAATTGAAACCTCCGGCCTGGCGGAGGAGCTGGACGAGCGGTACTTTGGGCAGGAACTGCCCCATAAATTCAAGATAGGCATTACCGGCTGCAGGAACAACTGCCTTAAGGCGGAGGAAAACGACCTGGGAATCAAGGGAGGAATCTTCCCCGAATGGGATAAAACGGCCTGTACCTTTTGCGGACTCTGCGAAGCGGCCTGCCCGGTAAAGGTTATCGTGGTGGACAAGGAAAACCGGGACCTCTCATTCGGTAAAAAAGACTGCGTATACTGCGGCAAGTGCGTAAAGGGCTGTCCCACCGACGCATGGAAGGGAAAGAAGGGGTATCTTCTCTCCTTTGGCGGTATGTTCGGTAATGATATTAAGGAAGGGCTTCACCTCCTGCCGCTGATCTTCGACAAGGCCCAGGTCTTTAAGGCTGCGGACGCGGTGATCAAGTTTTACCGGGATCACGCCAAGCCCGGGGAACGGCTGGGCAAGACCCTCACCCGGCTTGGGATAGAGGGGCTGAAAAAGGAATTGGAGGAAGCGGTATGATACAGGATCAAACCGGTGAACAGGAACCGGACGCCAGGGTGGATATTACCACCGTGGTATGCCCCGTTACCTTTGTTAAAACCAAGGTTGCCCTGGAGGAACTGGATGACGGCCAGATATTGGAAGTGCGGCTCAACGATGGCGAGCCCATTCAAAACGTACCCCGGAGCCTTAAAGACGAAGGCCACCGGGTGATCAGCGTTAATAAGGCCGAAGACGGCGCCTATCTGCTCCGGGTCGTTAAGGGCGGCTTATCCTGATGGCCTTTACCGACGAACAGCTGGAACGCTATTCCCGGCATATCATCCTTAAGGAAGTGGGGGTCAAGGGCCAGAAACGGATCATGGCAGGCAAGGTCCTGATCATCGGCGCCGGGGGCCTGGGAGCGCCCGCCGCGATGTATCTGGCCGCCGCCGGGGTGGGGACCATCGGTATCGCCGACGCCGATAACGTGGAGCTTTCCAATCTGCAGCGGCAGATCATCCATACCACCGCGGATCTAGGAAAACCCAAGGTCGAGTCCGCCCGGGAAACCATGGAGGCCATGAATCCGGATCCGGTGGTGGCGGTTTACCGCGAATGGATCAACGCCTCCAATATAACGGATATTATTAAGGATAAAGACTATGACTTTATCATCGACGGAACAGATAATTTCCCTATCAAATTTCTGATCAACGACGCCTGTGTCATGCTGGGGAAATCTTTTTCCCACGCGGGGATTATCCGTTTCCAGGGCCAGCTTATGACCTATATTCCCGGCAAGGGTCCCTGTTACCGCTGCGTTTTCCGGGAACCGCCGCCGCCGGACGCGGTTCCCACCTGCCGGCAGGCCGGGGTACTGGGAGTTATGGGCGGAGTCATCGGGACCCTCCAGGCTACGGAGGCGTTGAAGTTCCTGCTGGGGATGGAAGGATCCCTGAACGGATACCTCCTTACCTACAACGCCCTGACCATGGAATTCCGTAAGGTAAAGCTCGCCCCTAATCCGGACTGCCCGGTCTGCGGGGAAGGGCCTACCATAACTACCCTGATTGATTATGAGCAGGCGGTCTGCGACTTGAAGGAGTATCACAACCATTAACGGCAGGATCACCATGCTGCTCTGCGTACTCTGCTGGAGTACCAGCGGGCTCTTTATCAAATTCATCGGCTGGCATCCCATGGTTATCGCGGGTTTGAGGAGTGGAATAGCCGCCGTATTCATGCTCCTGGTCCGGAGGGGACGCCTGTTCACCGGCGCTGTCCCGCGGTCCGCTCCAGGCAAACCCGCCCGGAGCGTCCCCGGTCTGATCCTGCTCCTGGCCGCCGCCTTCAGTTCCGCCGGAACCAAGATACTCTACGTAACGGCGAACAAGCTTACCTCCCCGGCAAACGCCATCCTGCTCCACCACAGCGCCCCGGTGTGGGCGGCCTTTCTGGGGTGGTTCCTTATCAGGGAACGGCCGGAGAAAAGGCAGTGGGTATCCCTGGTCTTTGTCGGCACGGGCTTGCTGTTGTTCTTCGTAAACGGCTTACAAGGCGGGAGCCTTGCGGGAGACGCCATAGCCCTGGCCGCGGGGGTTTGCTTCGGCGCGGCCATGGTCTTTCTGCGGATGAACCGGGAAGGTTCCCCGGGGTTCTGCCTTTTTTTATCCCACTGTATTCCCTTTGCCCTGGGCCTTCCCTTTATCATAACCCATCCGCCGGTATTTACCCCGGCAAGCGCCGGGGCCATCCTCTTTTTGGGAATTGTTCAGGTTGGGGTGGCATCCCTGCTCTACGCCTATTCGATTAAACGGCTCAGAGCTATCGACGCGGTTTTCATCGATCAATTGGAACCGCTGCTGAATCCGGTTTGGATTTTTATTTTTTCGGGGGAGGTCCCGGCACCTCTTAGCATGCTGGGGGGGATCATCATTATCGGCGCGGTGCTGATGAGCCAGAAATATAATGCTTCCTCCGGGACAGGATACGATTCAAAGCTTGCAAAGGGCACGAAAAATTAATAGAATACCTATGTTTTTTATATGTATTGAGCTTTTCCCAAAACTCGGTTAGTTTTGGGAAAGCCTCTATTATTACCGGACAAGGAGTAAACCGTGATCATAACGGCAAATGGAAAGCCCGCGGAATTATCCGGCGAAGTCAGCGTCTCCCGGATGCTGGAGGAACTCAAGATAAGCGATCCCCTCTATGTGACCGTACAGTTAAACGAGGAACTGGTACCCCGGGCCGATTTTGATACCGCCCTGGTGCGGGAAGGGGCGGTGGTGGAATTCCTCTATTATATGGGCGGCGGCGCGGATGGGCAGGGCCCATGCTGATCCTTCCGCCGGAACACCGGGAAGCCCTGATCCTTCACGGCAGGCAAGGACTGCCCCATGAGTCCTGCGGCCTTATTGCCGGGGAGATCCGGGGGGAGGAGAAAACCGTCAAGGCGGTATACGGTCTGACCAATACGGACCAAAGCGCGGAACATTTTTCCATGGACCCGAAGGACCAATTCAAGGTGATCAAGGACATACGAAACCGGGGGTGGATCCTGCTGGGTAATTTTCATAGCCACCCGGCAACTCCTGCCCGGCCTTCCGCGGAGGATATCCGCCTCGCCTTTGATCCCTCCCTTAGTTATGTTATCATATCATTTCAGAAAGACCCGCCGGAATTGAAAAGCTTCCTGATCCGTCAAGGCCGGGCGGAGGAGGAACCGATCGCCGGTCCGGCGGTTCCGGAGGTATAATGCCCTATTTCCCGCTATTTGTTAATTTAGCCGGGTCGCTTTGTACCCTGGTTGGGGGAGGTTCGGTGGCGGAGCGGCGGGTCCGGACCATGCTTGATTTCGGGGTATCTCTTACCGTGATCGCCCCGGAGCCTTCCGGAACCATCCGGGAACTGGCCCGGGAGGGCCTGTTAGTCCTGGAAACAAGGGAATATGCCGGGATGGAGGACCTGCGGGACGCCGGCCTGGTAATCGCCGCCGCGAAGGATCGGGAACTTAACCGGCGTGTTGCCGTTGACGCGCAAAAGGCGGGTATCCTGGTCAACACGGCGGACGATCCCGAATTGTGCGGCTTTTTTTTCCCCGCCCTGGTACGGCGGGGGGAACTGGTGGCGGGGATCACCAGTTCCGGCGCCTGCCCGGGGCTCACGGCCCGGCTTAGGGAGGAACTGGACAAAAGCTGGCCCCCCAACCTGGGGGAAAGTTTAGCGGCCCTCAAGGATGCGCGGCAACGCCTCCGAACGGAAAGTTCCGCCGGTTATAAGGACGGGCGCCTCCCTGAGGAAACAGGAACCGGCTGGCAAGAGGGGCTGAACCGCTTGATCAGTAGGGTTGTAACGAAAAACTCATAGGAGAAGGCGTTGGTCCGGGAAATTCGATTTGGCACCAGGGAAAGCGATCTGGCGGTGGCCCAGACCCGGCTTGTGATGGGGATCATTGCCAAGGCCCATCCGGAATTTTCCCTCCGCTTGGTCACCATGAAGACCCGGGGGGATCTGTACCCGGAACTCCCCCTGGAAAGCGGCGGAGCCGGCGGGAAAGACCTCTTTACCGGCGCGTTGGAACAGGCCCTTTTAAAAAATGAAGTGGATCTCTGCGTCCACAGCCTAAAGGATATGGCCATGGAACAGGATGATCTGCTGCCCATAGTTGGTATGGCCAAGCGGGGAGACCCCCGGGACATGCTGATCCTGCCCAAAGCTCCCGAAACCGGGAACCCCGAAAATTTCACCGAATTATCCCCTGGAAGGGCGCTTCCCCTCAGACAGCCCGGCATCGCCCCCGTAGGCTGCTCCAGTATGCGGCGGCGGATCCAGCTGTTGGTCCGGGCCCCGGAACTTACCGTCGCGCCCATCCGGGGAAATGTACCTACCAGGCTGGCAAAACTGGATCAGGGACAATTCGGGGCCTTGATCCTGGCCGCCGCGGGCATCCAGCGGCTTGGGATCAAAGACCGGCGGGGGTATTACTTTTCCGTCCGGGATATGGTCCCCGCGGCGGGACAGGGGGTGCTGGCCCTCCAGGGAAGGCGGGGTGAAGATTACGCCTTCCTCGATGCCCTGCGGGACCCGGTTACCGAAGAAGAAGCAGGGACGGAACGGCGGGTCATCCGGACGCTGGGAGGGGGCTGCCACTTCCCCGCCGCCGCCTTTGCCCGGATTTCGGGTACGGAAATAGTCATCATTGCCATATATGCCGCCGGCGCCGCCTCTCCGTTTTATAGAGAAGAAATCTCCGGAGACAGGGACCGGAAATTTGAATTGGCAGAATCTCTGGCCCGGCGGCTCCTGTCCGGACGGGAAGAACAATGAGTACCGGTAAGGTCTGGCTTGTGGGCGCCGGTCCGGGAGATCCCGCTTTCCTCACCCTGAGGGGCCGGGAAGTTCTGGATCAGGCCGAAACAGTGGTCTATGACCGGCTTGTCTCCGAGGAGATCCTCCTTACCCTTCCCCCCAAAGTCCGTCTGATTAACGCCGGCAAAGTCCCCCACCATCATCCCCTTCCCCAGGAGGAGATTAACCGTCTATTAATAGGGGAAGCCCGGAAGGGTAGACGGGTGGTACGGCTGAAGGGAGGGGACCCCTTTCTTTTTGGCCGGGGCGGGGAGGAACTGCTCGCTTTGCGGGATGCGGGTATTCCCGTGGAGGCCGTACCGGGGATCAGCTCGGCCCTGGCGGTCCCCGCCGGGGCGGGGATCCCCGTTACCCACCGGGGACTCAGCTCGGGACTGCACATTATTTCCTGGCATGGGCGGGAGGACGGCCCGCCGGGACCGGAAGTCCTGAGGGGACTTACATCGGTGGGGGGAACCCTGGTAATCCTTATGGGAGGATCTGAGCTGGGGGAGATATCCCATCACCTTATACAGGAGGGCTTCTCCCCGGATGTCCCGGCGGCAATCATTACCGGGGGAACTACCCCCCGGCAGCGCGTGTTCCGCACCCTGCTTGGTTCTTTGGGAAAAGCGGAACCGGAAGAGAACAACGGCCCCCTATTCCCCGGCAGAGCGCCCGTATTGGTGGTGATAGGTCCGGTATGCTCCCTGGGTTACCAAATGCCTGTGGACCGGGTTTATACCGAAGAATCGGCGGAACCCTTTATATCCCTCAAGGGAGCCCGGATGGTGGTAACCCGTCCGGAACCAACTAACGCCGAAACCTGCGGTAAGATCCACGCCCTAGGCGGAGTGCCCATACCTTTCCCCTGTGTCAGGATCCGGCCCGTGTCCGGTTGGGGATCTTCCTGGCGCGAAACCCTCGGGTCCAGTCAATGGCTGGTATTTACCAGCGCCAAAGGGGTCAACTACTTCTTCAATGGATTCCTCAGTTCCGGCGGGGACCTCCGCTTTTTTGCGGAACGTAAATTCGCCGCCGTAGGTACCGCCACGGCGGAAGCTTTGGCCGGGTGGGGTTTTATCCCCGATTGTATGCCTCCGGTTTTTAACGGAACCCAGCTTGGGCTGGCCCTGATAGAACAGATGTCCCCCGGGGAAGAAGCCCTGCTGATCCGTTCCCAGGTCAGTGAAAAGGGCCTCGACAGAATTTTGAAAGAAAGGGCGATCCCTTTTCGGGAATTGGTGGTATATGAGACCCTTCCCGCCGAAGGCAGTTCCATTGCCCGGGACATTATCGGCGAAGGCCGTTTTGATTTTGTACTCTTTTTCAGTCCCTCCGCGGTACCGGTTTTTGCCGCCGCCTGTTCCGGCCAGGGCGTCAAGGCCCTCTGTATCGGAACAGCCACCGCGGTCCGGGCGAAGGGGTTCGGCATGGAAACCTATACCCCGGCGGAAGCCAGTTTTGAAGGACTCTGCCGTTTGGCAGTGGAATTAATCTCCCGCAACGCCTCCCCGAAAACTGACGAGCGGTTCCCTATACCGTAATGGGCTAAAAACACTGATAAAACCACAAACCACACGAGGCTTTTTGTAACTTTTCGGAGAGAGAGGGATTCGGGGTTCTCTCGCAAACTTCCTATTTGCTCCTTCACCCCCGCCTCCAGCTGCTGCCGGCGGCATCCCTGCCGCCTTTTCCTCCTTTCGGTCGGCGCAGCTTCCGGTTCGAATCCCTCCTTAGGAAGGCTTTTTGTAACTTTTCGGAGAGAGAGGGATTCGGGGTTCTCTCGCAAACTTCCTGTTTGCTCCTTCACCCCCGCCTCCAGCTGCTGCCGGCGGCATCCCTGCCGCCTTTTCCTCCCTTCGGTCGGCGCAGCTTCCGGTTCGAATCCCTCCTTTAGAGGCTTTTTGTAACTTTTCGGAGAGAGAGGGATTCGAACCCTCGGTACCCTTCCGGGTACACACGACTTCCAATCGTGCACCTTCGGCCGCTCGGTCATCTCTCCCAATAAATTTGTCCCATAAACATTTTTCATAATCAATCGAATTTTGAAAAACGCTTCAACAACAACACCCCTCCGATCGGCGCAGCTTCCGGTTCGAATCCCTCCTTTAGAGGGATTTTTATGACTTCTCGGAGAGAGAGGGATTCGAACCCTCGGAACCCTCACGGGTTCAACGGTTTTCGAGACCGCCCGATTCGACCGCTCTCGCATCTCTCCTATAATAACCTGATCGCCCTATAATCAGGATTATAATACTTACGAACGCTGGTTCCAAATTCATGGTCCTGCCGGATCATCGGATCTTGGAACTGCCCCAAGGCTGATGAGGCTGAGAGGATTCGAACCTCCGACCTTCAGATCCGCAATCTGAAGACTTCTCAATTCATAAGAAATCACGCTGTATCAATTCGTATTAGAAATATTGCTATTTCCTTATCCTGTATAGAATTACCTATCCAGGAAGTGTCAGTATAGCGCATTATGCGGCAAAGCGTCAAGTGGAAAATTATGCCTTCGAGACTAAAAAGTATCACTTTTGTATCACTCGGGAATTTTCAATCCGGAGGTGAATTTTAGTGTTCCATAACGAAGTGGACTTTACACCATTAGGTAGACACCATTAAGCGACTCTCCCTGAGTTAAACATATCAGGCGCACCATAGTCAAGCGCCAAATGGAGCCGAACCCGATGGTAATAGGCCTCGATGTACATGAATACCAAAGGCCTGAACAATTCCCCTTTCGGCTCATGCTCTGCCTCACCGTCAGATATATCCAGCCCCCTTCCGTCCGCAGATAGGTGAGGTCCGAGACCCATTGCTCCCCGCTACCTGCCGCCTGAGACTCCCGGTTCAGGATGTTTTCGCACACCTCAAGCCCATGGTTCGAGGTGGTCGTGGGGATGAATTTCCCCCTCCGGCGGGCATTTAAGCCGTTTTCCCGCAGTAACCGGGCCACTTTCTTCCGACTTACCCCCTTTCCCATAGTCCCGGCGCAGCATATTTTCGTTGATACCCAAATCCGCCGCTATCCGGCTTACCGGTTTCTCATGTTTTTCGGCCAGCGCTACCGCTTCGGCTTTAAATTCCCGGGGGTATACCCGCTGTTCTTGGTCGTTTTTTCCCATCTTTTCCTCTCCTTCTGTTTACTATACGCTTATTTTTATGTCTATCTGATGGGATACGGTCTAGTGATAAACAGCGAAGAACTGCGGAATTACCCTTCCATAACCCTTCCCAACGGGATGGTAATGGTAAAACAAGTTTCAGAGGCGTTATTCTCTATGTTTTGCTCCGAGGTAACCGCTATCGACCAGCCGTGGGAAGAGACAACCCATTTCACGATTGATAAACCCAGACCCATACCTTCTTCCCGGCGGGATGAACTCCCCCGGTAAAACGCTTCAAAGACATGGGGCAGATCGGTTTTACTTACGCCGGGACCGTTGTCGCTTACGGTTATGTGGATGGTGTTTTCAACCACTATGGCGCCAAGCCGGACCGTGGTTCCGTCGGGGGTATAACGAATGGCGTTATTGACGAGGTTTTCGAGTGCCCGAATGGTAAGGCGTTCATCCAGCGGGACATAAAGGGCGGGGGGTAGCGTGATGTCTATTTCCGTATGGTGGTGAAACAATTCTGCGTCCAGGCTGATCCGTTTGGCAAAACTTTTCAGGAATTCGCTGATGTCTATTTTTTGCAGACGGCTCCTCCATTCTCCGGTATCCATCCGCACAAATTCAAGCAGATCGTTGATCATGCCTTCAAGCTGATCCGCCTTTGAAATGATAATATCCGTGGCGTTAATGCGGGAAACCGGATCATCGGTAATACCGTCTCTAAGCGCCTCGGTATAACCCCTAATCAGGGCCAGCGGGGTTTTGAGGTCGTGGGTAACGCCCATGATGAAGCGGCCGCGGCGGTTTTCTTCCTCTTTAAGGGTGGAGCGCATTTGATTCAAAGAACTGGTCAGGGAGGTAATTTCATTGCTTCCCCGCACATCCACGGTTAGGTCCAGTTCCCCTGCGGCTATCCGCTTGGTGGCGTCTTCAAGAACCAGTACCGATTTGGTGATGGACCGGGCAATGAACAGGGACATGAATATCGCGAATATCACGAGGGCGGCGGGCAGCGCTATGGTACTCACCAGGGGGAACGGAGGTGGCCGGGGCCTGTCCTGCAAGTGGCGGCGGATAAGAATATATTCATGGCCTTCCAGCCAGCCGGGGGATTCAAAGTTGTATCTGTATTGGCTGTTTTTCGTTGTCAGGAGGGAAAATATTGCTTCCTGTGTTCCAATGGCGCCGGTCTTGAAATCGGGAATAGTGGAATAGAGTACCAAAAGATCATCGCGGAAAACAACGAAATCCGCATTGTTCTTTGCGATAAAGCGGGATATGGTTTTCCAGTCCTGACGGCTGATATAGTCCGCAAGTATGACATCATCGTAAACCGGAATTTCCGCCTGCTCTCTTCTTTCAAGAAAATTGAAAAACAGTATCTGTGACAGGACAGACAAAATGGGGACAATGACAATACCGGCTATCAGGAGATGAAACTGGGTTTGAATTTTCATGGAGCCTCCGGTAGATTAAAGCAGTAACCCATACCGAACACGGTTCTAATATAAACCGGATTGGCCGGATCGTCTTCTATTTTTTTTCGCAGCCGCTGTATGTAAACGGCTACGGTGGTAAGGTCCCCATAGGGATTATTCCAGACGCCGGCATAGATGGTTTCGGGATTAAGGGTCCTCCCCGGGTGTTCCGTAAGATAGGCAAGGCAGCCGTATTCTCTGTTGGACAGGGGAATACGCAGATCCGCTTTTTTAAGTATACAGGCGTCATAGTCAAGGACAAAGGGGCCAAAACGGAAAACCCGGCGCGGCTCTTTCTCCTCATAGTCCCGTACCCGGCGGAAAAGGGCCCTGACCCTGGCAACCAGCACCTTGGGAGAAAAGGGCTTTGTTACAAATTCATCGGCCCCTCCGCTCAGGCCGCTTATGAGGTCTTCGTCGCTGTCACGGGCGGAAACAATGAGTACCGGCACACCGTTCCCCGGCCGAATTTTCTGGAGGAATTCAAAGCCGTCCATGCCGGGAAGATTGATGTCCAGAATGATAAGCTCCGGTTTCCATTCTTCCAGGAGGACAAATCCGTCTTCGGCGCTTTTTACCGCGCGGATTTCAAAGCCTTCCCTGGTCAGGTAGAGGGCTATGAGATCGGCTAATTCTTTTACGTCTTCGATGATGAGGATTTTTCCCTGCATATTGCATCCTATAAGAAAGTATAACCAAAACTACCCTTAAACCGCAAGGTAAAAAACAGATATAACAAAAAATTATAAATTATTTATCCCTTGTTTATTAACATTATTCTTGATAGCATTGATATTAGTAAGAATTACCCTCAAACAAAAGGATACGCAGTGAAGAAATATACCGGAATTGAACTTATGGAAACCGCCCCCGTGGGGCCGGCAATCATCCGCCTGGCGTTGCCGATGGTTGCGGCAATGCTCGCCCAGGCGATTTACAACATGACCGATATGTTCTTTATCGGTCAGACCGGAGACCCGAACATGGTTGCGGCAGTTTCCCTGGTATTTCCCTTGTTTATGCTTTCGCAAGCATTAGGAAACGTTTTTGCCACCGGCGGCTCCAGTTATATTTCCCGGATGTTAGGCGCAAAAAAAGACACCGAAGCCCGCCATACTTCCGCCGTATCGTTTTATACCACCCTTGGTGTCGGCGTTATTTTAACCGCCATCCTTTGGATTTTCAAAACACCGGTACTGCGTCTTATCGGCGCAAGTGATGCAACCTTTGCCTATACTGACGACTATTTTTCGGTAACGGTACTTTTTATGGCGGTTGCGGCGGCGGGAGTGGTGTTAAGCGGACAAATGCGCAGTGAAGGCGCAACAGATAAGGCAATGACGCTTCAACTTATCGGTATTGCGCTTAACATCATTCTTGACCCTATTCTGATATTGTGGTGCAATATGGGAACCGCCGGAGCGGCATGGGCGACTGTGGCGGGACAAACCGCCTCATTGATTTATGGGATTTTATACTATCTTGGCAAAAAATCAATCCTTTCGATACGTTTCGCCGATTACAGGCCGAACAATACCATGCTGTTTCAGGTATTATCTATCGGCATACCGGCGGGGTTAGGCAACCTCATTATGAGCGTTTCCAATATACTGGGCAACCGCATTGCGGCAAGTTACGGCGATTTTGTGGTTGCGGGTATCGGTGTTCAAATGAGGATTGCCAGTATGGTTTTTATGCTGGTCTTTGCACTTGTCCAGGGGTATCAGCCGTTTGCGGGATTTAATTACGGCGCAAAAAATTATGACCGCCTGCGAAAAGGTTTTAAGATTGCCCTGCTGTATGCTACGGCGGTTTGTGTCACGGGAAGCTTCATACTCCGCCTGTTTGGTAACACGTTTATCCGCTTCTTTATCAATGATGCAAAAACTATTGAGGCGGGGACGGCGATAATGTATACGTTTATCTGGGGGCTGCCGTTTATAGGTTCACAAGTAACGTTCATGGTCTCGTTTCAGTCTTTCGGGAAATCGGGGCAGGCAATAGTTGTTACACTGGGGCGGCAGCTTTTGTTTTATATTCCCTTTCTTTACCTGCTTAATCATATCTTCGGTTTTAAGGGTTTTATCTGGGCGCAGCCCGCCGCCGATATGCTGACCACCGGAATAGCGGTTTTGTTGAGCCGCCCGCTGTTCAAAATAATGCAGGGGGAAGGCGTTTCTCCGGCGTAAAATTGGTGTTTAGGCCCGCCCGCCGCCGTCCATGGCCGGGGGTGGTGGGGACAAAAAACAGATATAACAAAAAATTATAAATTATTTATCCCCTGTTAATGGTCTTTCCTTTATTATCCTTTTACTTTTTATGTATGAAAAGTAAAGCTTTTTTTTGCGTGATCCTCGCCATCCTTTGTTTTACCGAAGTTCAGGGTCAAAGCAACTCGCCGCAAACATCCCTGACCATTGACGAGGCGGTAAAGATTGCGATGGAGAGAAATCTTGGCCTGCAGCGGAGCAGCCGGGAAACCGCCGGAAAAAAGAGAACCAGCGACCGGTCATGGAACAGCCTGCTGCCCTCCCTGGGCGTCTCAGCGGGGCTCAGTCATCCCAGTTCGGTTACCGGATCAATATCCCCGGAACGGGACGGCTGGACTCCGGGGCTTTCGGTGTCGGCGTCCCTCAACATATCTACCGCGGTGATAGAAAATATAAAAAAGACAAAAGCGGACTACGAGGCGGGGCTTCTAAGCCATGAAATGGCCAGGCAGGAATTGGAATTACAGGTACGGAAACTTTTTTATCAAATTTTACTGTTACAGGCCAATAAGGAACTGGCCTCCCGGGGTCTGGAAAGCGCCCTGGCCCGGTACGAAGAAAGCGCCGCCCTTGCCAGGATTGGACAGACTTCCCGGCTGGATGAGCTATCGGCCCGGGTTGATTTGGAAAACCAGCGGCCCAAGGTACGAAGCGCCGAAACCTTGTACGCGAACGCCCTGGATTCCTTCAAGGCGGTCCTGGGCATTGAACAGGAAACAGAATTACTGCTCTCGGGAAGCCTTGAATATGACGGCAGCGGTGTTATTGCTGAAAGCGGCGGAGATGAGTCGGATTCATCCCTTGAAATGGCGGTGTTACGGCAGGGGATAAAGGCCTTGGAAGCCCAGCGAAAAGCGGCATGGCACGAAGCGTATATACCGACATTGCGGTTTTCCTGGAATGCCAATCCCCTGTACAGTAATAAAACCTGGAATGACAGCGGTTCTTTTTCCATCAGTTTGGGAATCAATATAGACAGCTTCTTACCCTGGTCCGCGGCCAGAACGCAGATGGATGCCTTTTCCGATAGTATTCAATCCTCCCAATTACAACTGGCCGAATCATTAAGAAACCGGGAAGACCGTATCAGGCAGTACGAACGGACGATAAACCAAACCATAGAAACGATAGAAGCCCTCAAACTGAATGTGGAATTGGCGGAAAGCACCTACGAAATGTACGGGGAAGCCTACCGGCAGGGGGCTGCGGATTACCAGAGTCTGCGTAATGCCGCCGACAGCTTATTGCAGGCACAGTATCAGGTTCAGCAGGAATACTACAACCTTATCGCGGCGGTACTGGATGTGGAAAAAGAATTGAACAGGGAATTTACGTTTTAAAGGATTATGGTCAAATAGACTGAAAATCTTCTTCGTCAACCCACATTTCGCACTGGGAGATAACGGTGTTGATCGCTTCTTCTTCCCCTTCCGGGGGATACTTGTACTTTTTGAGCAACCGTTTTACCAGCATCCGCATGGCCGCCCTGGTGCCCTGTTTTCTGTTCCAGTCTATGGTCCTGTTCTTTCGCAAAGATCCGGTTAATTCCTGGGTCATCGCCTTGAGCTGTTCGTTGGTATAATAATCTTTTTGCCGCAGGGGATTTGTCAGGGCGTGATAAAAACTGAGTTCTTCCGGTGCCAGGCCCAGTTTAACCCCTTCCTCATGGGCGGAGGAAATGTCCTGGGCCATTTTTTTGAGTTCGTCGATAACATCGGCATTGGTAATTTGTCCGTTGCGGTATGCATTCATCAGGCGTTGCATGCGCTCCGAAAATTTTTGCGCCTGCACAAAATCTTTCCGCTGGTAAATTTTAACCTGTTCGTCGATAAGTTTTCTTAACAATTCCGCCGCAAGGTTCTTCTCTTTCATGCGGGCGATTTCTTCAAGATACCCTGGAGAAAAAATTGAGAATTCTTCCTGCCTATCGCCGAACAGGTTAATAACCCCTTCGCTCCTGACGCTTTGTTTAAGAAGCTCGCCGATTTGTTCGCTTATTTCCTTAAATGAAAGTTTTCCGGTTCCGGTAAATTTGTTGAGGGCAACCCGTATCGCTTCAAAATAAGCCGCCTCATACCGTTGTTCCCTGTTCAGCAGGCTTTGGCAAAGGGATTTTGCCTGCTTTAACAACAGGGCTTCTTTGCGAAACAACTTTTGCGTATCTTCATCTTTGCCGAGTATAAAATTGATGCCGTCCCGGATTATGTCTGCCCTTTCAGCATCGGAGGCCTTGTCGTCAATGAAAGCCCGCCAGCTAAAGCCGTGAAAAAGTTCGGCGCAGACCAGCAGCTTTTCAGCAAATTTCGGCAGGGCTGTTTTGGCTATATCCATTTCGCCGTAATTCTTTTGGTCCCGTTTGGTATAGTCATTCATGGCCTGCTTGAGCGCGCCCGCGATTCCGATATAATCTACAACAAGACCCCCTTCTTTATCCTTAAAGACCCTGTTTACCCGGGCAATGGCCTGCATAAGATTATGACCCATCATCGGCTTGAACACATACATGGTGGCAAGGCTGGGGACATCAAAACCGGTAAGCCACATATCCACCACAATGGCGATTTTCAAAGGGTCGTCATTGTCCTTGAATTTCTTCGCCAGTTCTTTTTTATGCGTTTTATTTCCTATGATGGCGCGCCATTCTTCGGGATCGTCGTTCCCGGCGGTCATGACGATTTTTACTTTGTCGATCCATGCCGGGCGCAGTTCCAGCACCTTTTTGTAAACTGACAGGGCGATAGGGCGGGAATAGCAGACAATCAATGCCTTGCCGGTAAGCAGGGCGGCGCGGTTATTTTCATAATGATCGATAATGTCCCGGCACAAACTGCTTATGGTTTCCGGCGCGCCAAGTATGGCTTCCATGTTGCCGAGTTCCCGCTTGCTTTTTTCAATGTCCTTTTCATCGGCGTTTAAGGCAAGCTGCTCGTAGGTCTCGTCGATCTTTTTAAGGATTTCTTCTTTAAGGCCAAGATTTATCACCCGGCTTTCGTAGTAGACCGGCTTTGTGGCGCCGTCTTCGACGGCCTGGGTCATGTCGTATATGTCAATATAATCGCCGAATACTTCCCTGGTGTTTTTGTCCCGGCTGGAAATGGGGGTTCCGGTAAACCCGATAAACGCGGCGTTGGGCAGGCTGTCTCTGATAATCCGGGCGGTCCCGGTAACAAGCCGGCCGTCTTTGCGTATCTTTTCGGTAAGGCCGTAATGACTTCGGTGGGCCTCATCCGCCATGACGATGATATTTCTTCGTGTCGATAAAGGTTCCGATGATTCTTCAAACTTTTGAATGGTGGTAAAAAAGATGCCGTTTGCCCCGCGATCATCCAGGAGCCTGTGTAAATCCTTTCTGCTATCCGCCTGTTCCGGGGTTTGGCGCAGAAAATCCTTGCAGGCGGAAAATTGTTCATAAAGCTGATCGTCCAGATTGTTTCGGTCGGTAAGCACAATGATGGTAGGACTTTCCATCGTCTTGTTGAGCAGGGCGGCATAAAACACCATAGACAGGGATTTGCCGCTGCCCTGGGTATGCCAAAATACGCCGCCTTTTCCATTGCCCTTGCCATAGTGAGGAGCAACCTCCGCCGCCTGCAAATAGTCAACGCCGTTCCCGGAATTCGGCACATCCGCAAAACCGGCGGCTATCAATGTTGAAAGGACCGCCTTTTTTACGGCGAAATACTGATGATACGCGGCGAGGATTTTGTTGTCTTCGGGCATATCGTGAGAAAAGAGGATAAAATTTTGCAGTATGTCCAAAAACCGTTTAGGTTCAAGCATCCCTTTGAAGAGGACATCGTATTGGGCGTACTTCGTTTCTTCATAATTTCCGTCTATGGTTTTCCACGCGGCAAAACGGTCAAAGCTGGACGATATTGTTCCCGCCCTGGTTTCCAGCAGATCGCTGATTATGCAAAAGGCGTTGTAGGAAAACATGGCCGGTATCTCCCGCATATAATTCCGTATTTGCCGGTAGCCGTTTTCGATGCCCACATCTTCGTGCATGCAGCTTTTTAATTCGATCAGCACCAGGGGCAGGCCGTTGACAAAAATAACAATATCGGGCCGTTTGTTTTCGTTCTCAATAAAAGTCCATTGATTGATAACCTGAAAAACATTATGGGAAACATGATTAAAGTCTATAAGATGTATGATTTCTGTTTTGGTTTCCCCCTTATCCTGACACGTCACCTCCAGCCCGTTTTGCAGCCATTCGGTAAATGTTTTATTTTTTTGCACCAGGGTTCCGTTTTCAATATTTGTAATTTTGTTGACCGCCTCTTCAAGCGCGGCGTGTTTTGCCCCAGGGTTTATAACGGCCAACTGTTCCGTTAAAACGTCCATGTACAGCGGATTATGATAATCCCGCTCAATATCCGGGCCATATTTGTGTTCATAGCCAAGGGCCTGAATTATCGAGATGACGGCATTTTCGTAGCTGGCTTCGTTAAACACAGGCTTTTTCCCGGTAGTATTCATCGACAATAAACTCGGCATTCTCGTACCACATCAGAGAACGGGGTTCCTGTATTGCCCGGCAGGTATTGGATTCAAGAAATTCCGCATAAACTTCATCGAAACCGCGGTTTTCTTTTTCGGCTATCAGGCTGACGGTCTGCTCGATTTTTTTTAATACAATAAATGAGATGTCTTCTCCTTTCCACAAATAGATGTTTTTTATGCAGTCCATGTATATTTCCTTATAAATTTCAAATAGGACAATGCCTTTTCAGTATGCAGGGAAACCTGGTCATTTAACTTAAAATACTCAAGCCGCCTTAACGCTTCGTCCAGGAAATAATCACCCGACAAATAAAGACCAATGGTATTTACAGTCCGGTCATTTGCCACAGGACCAATAACAACATCAAAAGAATGTTGTACTCCACCTTTTAGGCGATTTTCAACGATAAAATTCAGCCATTCCTCTGTAATGCCATTAAAAGATTTAATATGCAAGTTGTCTGTTTTTTCAAAAGTAAATTCATACAAGAAACAGCCATCCCGCCTGCTGCGATAGTTAAGTATCTCCGCCCATTCTTTTGCCTGTTCTCTGATGGTCGTTGTATAGAACCCCCTGCCAAAATCCCGCTTATCCTTTGCCTTATCCAGAGAGATTTTTTCAAAATCAATATTTGAACCGTGGTACAGCGTCATGTTTGTTTCCATGCCAATACATCTTCACAAAAATAGACTGTTTCGTCAGGATCTTGAGTATGCAGAATTCCATAGTGCTTTCTAATATCAGCGGTGATACCATGTTTTGTGAAAATAGTATACGCGTCCCGGGTTGTTATGTTATGTCTGCGGGCATAGCCTTCCACGGCATAGACGATCATCAGGTTTTCATCACGCCAGGTACTGGCATTTCTGTTTTCAATACCGGTCATGGGTTTCCTCCGGTTTCATAAATTGCCGTCCCATTTTACGGCATTTTCGTAGCTGGCTTCGTTAAACACTTTAGGCATTATAGACGCACCGCTTCACGCTATAAATCCACGTTTTGGTTTTTACGAAAATATTTCACTTTTTCATAAAACACATCAAGCGGCATATCAGCATATAAATCACGCTGCCATTCCGTGTAATCAAATGGCTCGCGAATCATCAACGAAATAAATCGCTCGGCTTCAACAATACCAAGCGCTTTAGACAATATTCTCATACCTTCGCTTTTTAAGACAGTATCAGTCATCATTCAGAATCCTCCTTACAAAATCTATTGGACTTATAACTTCTATTTCCATCTTTTATGAGCTTCTGGACGAGCAGTTTTGATTCTGTTTCCATCACAACTATAAGATTGCTTTGGTCATCAAACGGCCTGTTATAACAACAGTTGTCAAGATATACTCTCATGGTTCTTTTCCCACCTCAATTCTCCCGCTCATCAGACAGTTTCTCCCCGGCTTTCACGAATCCCGGCAATGAGGCTTTTTATATCGCTGGTTATGGCCAAGCCACCCATAACGTGGAGGCCGTCATAGGCCGACTTGATATATGGAATAATATCATACCGGGTGAACAGATCAATCACTTCCCGGCCGGTGAGGTTTTCGTTTTCCTTGTATTCTTCGATGCAATAGGCTATGAAATCGGTTCTGTCGTTCACGCTATGCCTCCTCGGGGAAAGTTATCTGCCCGGTCTCCAATTCCTCGTTTAAAAGCCCGTAAAGCGCGCGGGGGCTTAAATGCCACAATTTGGTGGCTTCTACTTCCAATTTACTGTACAAAAACGATGAGTACAAGAGGCGAAAGGCTTCTTCTTCGCTTACATTCCTGCTTTTCATGATTTCCCGGATCACCAGGGGCACAAGCAGTTCCCGTATGCCTTTGAATTGAGATATATCGTATTCTTTTAATTCTTCCATGGGGCGATCTCCCTGTATCCGATGACTCTGCATATATTCAATGATAACAACAACATATAAACTCCTAATCAAGAGGCGGCAACGTATTATCGCATCTCTGCGCATTAGCATGGGCTAAAACACGACCAACGGACGTAGTATTAAAGGACGCCCCTATTTTATTCCACCATTCCTTTACTTTTTTTAAACTTGGTCTTTCATCCAACAGTTTCATAAACGCTGTTCTGTTTTCCTGAAAAGGAACATCAATTTTCATATATTGCTCAGCAATCAAGGCAACGGCTTGCTTCTGTTGATCGCTTAATTTTTGACTGGTTTTTTGTATATTCCCATTTGATATTACACTAAATTTAAGCGTTAATCCTTTAATCGCTTCTTTATTTATAATGTTTAACCGTAAATGATTTTCTGACAATATGTGTTTAACAACAAAACCATTAGGATCAATTTTATTGTCCTGTAAAATTTTAATTATTTCGTTATGTTGTTCTGAATTTTCCAGAATTCCCTCGCAGGTATAACCTGGTAATTTGTCAGGATAAAATTCTTCAAATTTTTTCAGGTTTCTAAACCTACCAATTCTTATTGCATCTAAAACATCCAAATCATCAAGCCAATCTGTTCCTTCGGGAAGAGTATCGTATATAATACGATTAAACAAATCATCCAGTATATTAAGACCTTCCTCAATATCGCCCGTTTTTGGAATAAATTGAGAAACCGCATAGAATACGGTCAGGCCAAGCAATGCCTTGTCTGGTATCTGATGAACAATATTTACCGCCTTCGAAATACCAATACGCGCACTTCTATCATTTTGTTTAGCGAATCTATGAACAAGCAATTCTGTCAGCAATTTAATATCCGGTTCCCTTTCCGTTGAAGCGGCACCCTTCTGCGCTTCAATCAACAATAATTGAAAATCGGGGTCTATAAACGCATTGAGCGATCCTGTCTCTGCCATCCGGGGGATAAGACATTTCACAAAATTATTTATTCTCTCCGATGCGATTTTTTTCGCTTCGCTTGAAAATTGAGCAATGGCACAGCCAGTCTTCTCATCAAAAATTTCTCGGACACGTTGTTCTGAAATCCCGTTTTGAATAACAAGACTTCCGCCAACACCTATATTGGTCGAATTATTCCCCGCCTTTTGGCTCATTTCCGTCATTTTCTACCCCTCCGGTCATTATCAAATCACCGGCAATTTGAATATTAGTTGAATTCCTGCCGGATTTTTGGGATTGATTTCTTGCATTGGTTTTTTCCCGGTCATGTTTTTTGAAAATCCATCTTAGGAATGTAAAAATACCGCCAAAGACTGCTATGCCAATACCACCAAACACCCATTCTTTGTTTGATATTATCCAATTTAACATAGGGCTATTCCTCCACCTCAACCTCCCCGCTCATCAGCTTTGGCAGCAGGGTATCACGGATGGCGGCGAGAGTACGGGATTGAGTGCAATTTTCTGCAATCAATTTAAATATACCTGAAACGATCCTGTCAAATTCTGACATTACTTCAACAGGAGGCAATATAAAAGTAATGCTTTGGATGTTCTTTATTGGCAGCTTTGATTGTACGGCTCCGACAGTCACATTGCGGATTTGTTCTTTTCCTCTATCAGATGATAAAAACAGAAAAAGCCATGTTGAAATAACACCGTTATAATTTGTGAGTTTGACACAATTTTCAGTTAGGTTTGCAGCGTCAAGCGAGGGATGAACAATGCAAACCAATCCTATTGTTCCAACAATTGAAAGGACCATATCATTTGATGAAACTGTGTATTGAGATATTCCTACCTGTATGTCATCAGGAATGTACTCAACTGATGATGTCATCTGCACAAATACCGTATTATTTAAATCACGAACACGAATGTATGGGTGTTTGTTAGGTACAGTAGATAAGTTTTCGCCCCTTGGCAGACGTTTGCCGCCTTTTACATCGCATACATCCCCTAGCGTCCCCACTCTCCATCCCTTGGGAATTCCACCCAATTCGCTGTCAACAAACTTGCCGCCTTTGAAAGGATCAAAATCCACAAACCAGCTTTTGAAAATCGCCTGTGCCTGTGCCTCAAGGTTGGCGTTTATGCGGTTGTTCAGCTCGATTTTTTCGTCAAGGCAGGAAAGGGTTGTGGCAATGGCGCGTTGGGTGGGGAGCGGGGGAAGAACAATCTCTATTTCTCTTGCTCTTTTTCCGGGAATTTCCATAAATGTTGTGCCAGTACCAATTGCTTGAAGGTATCTTGTATTACCCTTTAACCAATAAAAAAGAAACAGATTGTGTAGTTTTTGTTCATCAACAATGAAACTTTTAAACCCTTGATTTGTACAGAGATTAGTAGAAGCAATGGCAACATAGCCAATAGGCGCTCGTGTAGTTAATAAAACAGTTCCTTCGGGTAGCAATCGGGCTGATGAATTTTCCAGCCCTTTTTGGCTGATACTTCTTTCACCCTTACCAATATAAATATTCGTATAACCAGTTAAATCCTTTGGTGTTATCCATGATATTTCCCCATCCCAATATGCATTGTTCGTGGTACTTAGAGTCCCGCCACCAACGACTTCTGCCACATCCCCCAGCCGTACCGTTTGCCAGTTAGGGTTCATAGCGTATTCCCTTCTTTTGCAATAATCTCTTTGCAATACCCATCCAGCTTCGGCACATCTTCCCGCAGCGTTTCCCATACGGCGGCGCTGTCGAGATATCCGTATCCATGCACAACCACATTCCGCAAACCGATAATGTTTCTCCACGGAATACCGGCATGTGTTTCTCTGAACTCATGTGAAAGATGATTCGCCAATTCCCCAATTTGCAGCAAGCTCATACAAACCGAATTAAAATAATCGGTGTCTTTTGAGAAGGCAGAAAAATCACCAAAGCGTTTCATTGATGAAAAAATAGTTTCGCAGTGTTGAACGATATGGGTCAAAATGTTTTTATCTTTTTCAGTCATTTCCATAAATCTCCACAAACTCCTTTTCTATGGCGTGTTTGAATTCACCGCTTATGCTGTCTGTAGTTACCACATCTACTTTAATCCCAAGCGCTTCCTCCAAGTCAAGATAAAAACCCGATAAATCAACGAGAGTCCGCATTTTACCTTTGATAATACAAATATCAACATCGCTGTTTTGATTTGCTTCTCCCCGCGCATAAGAACCAAAGAGATACGCTTTTTCAACGCCGTATTTATGAGCAATATCAGATACTCGTTTTTTTATTTCACTATTTGACAACATACAAACCAAGCTCCTTTTTCAGTTTGATAAATAACAATTTCGGAATTATCAGATTTCATACGCCTCCCACCATGTTCCCTCGTTTTGAACTGTCAAGTATTCCTTGACAACTGAATCCCGCTTCTATCTGCATGACAAAACCATTACACATAGCCGCAAAATGTTTCTGCGGCCAAAGAGGGGGTAGCGGAGAACACCGCAGGGGCGCGGAGCGCACCGAGGAGTTCGGAGCGAGGGGGAGACTTCCCCCTTTGTATTTTTCCCACGTCTTTACACCTCCCACCCAATCGCCCCCAGCCGTTTTTTGATTTCCTTTTCCAGCTTATGGCTTTCCGCAAAAAGGCCACCCAGTTCGTCCGTCAGCCGTGTCATTTTTTTATCGAAGGGCTCGGCGTCGTTTTCCTGATCCGGGATGCCGACATAACGGCCGGGGGTAAGGATGTAGTCCTGTTTGGCGATTTCTTCGGTGGAGGCGGCGGCGCAGAAGCCTTTTTGGGCCTTGAGCTTTCCTTCGCAGAAGAGGTCCACGGTTTTCGCTATGGCGGCGATGTCCTGGTCCGTCATTTCGCGAAGGCGGCGGCTTACCATGGCGCCCATAGTGCGGGCGTCGATAAAAAGCGTTTTGCCCTGTTGCTTCTTTTTCTTGTTCAGGAACCAAAGGGATACGGGAATCTGGGTGGTGTAAAATAATTGGGTGGGCATGGCGACGATACATTCCACCAGGTCGTCTTCAACTATCGCCTGCCTGATGGCGCCCTCGCCGCCGGACTGGCTTGAAAGGGAACCGTTGGCAAGGACCATGCCCATGCGGCCTTTTGCGCTCAGGTGAAAGATCATGTGCTGGAGCCAGGCAAAGTTCGCGTTTCCCGCGGGGGGCAGTCCGTATTTCCAGCGGACATCGTTTTGCAGTTTATTGGCGCCCCAATCGGAAAGGTTGAAAGGCGGATTGGCAAGGATGAAATCCATTTTTTCAGTTTTATGCAGATCGTTGAAAAACGTGTCGGCGGCGGCTTCCCCAAGGTTTGCCTCTATGCCCCGGATGGCAAGGTTCATCTTGCAGAGTTTCCAGGTGGTGGGATTCGAGTCCTGTCCAAAAACCGAAAGACTGTCGACGCTGCCCTGGGGATGCCATGCGTCCCCGTGATGTTCCACAAAGCGCGCCGATTGAACAAACATACCGCCGGAACCGCAGCAGGGATCATAGACGCGGCCGTTGAAGGGTTTGATGACTTCCACCAGCGTTTTTACCACACAGGCGGGGGTGTAAAATTCACCGGCCAGTTTGCCTTCCTGCTCGGCAAATTTTCCCAGGCAGTATTCGTAGGCGCGTCCCAAAATATCGATGGACCCTTCGTGGGCTCCTTCGCGTCCGCCGCCGTGTTTGTGCATGGAAATATTGGTGAAAATATCGACCACTTCACCAAGGCGGCGTTTGTCCAATTCCGGGCGGGCAAAATTTTTGGGCAGCACGCCCTTCAGCTTTTTGTTTTCTTTTTCAATGGCTGTCATGGCGTCGTCGATGGTTTTGCCTATTTCCGGCGTGTGGGCTTTTGCGCTTATTTTTTTCCACCGGGCGGACGCGGGAACGTAAAAGACCTGCTTTTCGGCATAGGCGTCCCGGTCTTCCTCAAACCCTTCGCCTTCCTCTTTAAGGGTCTTGTAGCGTTCTTCAAATTTATCCGAAAGGTATTTCAGGAAGATGAGGCCCAGGACGACGTGCTTGTATTCGGCGGCGTCGATGTTTCCCCGCAGGACGCAGGCGGCGTCCCATATTGTTTTTTCAAAACCTATTTCGGCGGTATTCTGAGCAGACATATTGATATTCTCCGGCACAGTTTACCATAATGAAAAAATCTATACAATACAAATATAACAAAAAATTATAAACTATTTATCCCCTATTAATGGCCTTTTCCTTATGAACCCTTTATTTTTCATATATGAAAAGAAACACCCTGCTTTACGTTTCAAATTGCCGGTTTTCTGGGAGGCGGTCTTGAAAAAATTGATACTACTCATAATCGTGGCGGTCCTTGCGGCGGGCTTCATATTTATTCCCCCAAAATTGGCGGGCAATAACGCGGCCGCGCCGGGGCCGGGACCGGGTATGGGCGGCAGGCCAGGGGGTCCGGGAAATCAGGGCCAGAATACGGTCTTCGCGGTCCGCACGGCAAATGCGGAACGACGGACTCTCCAGGCTTACATCGAGGTAAACGGCAATATCGTCAGCGAGGAGCAGGTAGCGGTCGTGCCCAATGCCGCGGGCAAATTGGTTTCCATGAAGGTCGGCCTTGGTTCCCTGGTGCAGAAGGGCGTGTTGGTGGCGGAGGTCGATCCTTCCCGTCCCGGTACGGCCTATTCGTTAAGCCCCGTCTATGCCCCCGTTTCCGGAACGGTAGTCTCCAATCCCTTGAGCATAGGCTCTACGGTTTCTACCGCTACAACCTTATTAACCCTGGCAGCGGCGGGTTCCGTAGAAATAGAGGCCGCCATTCCCGAACGGGAGGTGGGGCAGCTTCGTACCGGACTCCGGGCGGATGTATTCCTGGAGGCTTTTCCCGGTGAAGTGTTCCCTGCGGAAGTGATCCGCCTTTCCCCGGTGCTGGATCCGGTTTCCCGGACAAAGCAGATTGTCCTGCGTTTTACCCGTGAAGATCCCCGGATCAATCCGGGAATGTTTGCGCGGATTAAACTTAACACCCGGACCTATCAGGATGTGGTATCCGTCCCCGAAGACGCGATAGTCGAAAGCAGGGGGAAGACGGTGGCCTATGTGGTATCGGAAGAAACAGCGCAGGTAAGCATGCGGGAAATAGCTGCCGGGGTAAGCGTGGACGGGGAAGTGGAGATAAAAAGCGGTCTTAACCCCGGAGAGGCGGTGGTGGTTCAGGGCCAGCAATTTCTTACCGACGGCGCCGCAGTACGGGTAATCGGCAGTAGATAAAGGAGATTAACCGATGAGTGTGGCACAGCATGTAGTTAAAAGGCCGGTTCTGGGAATTGTGGTGTTTGGCCTTATCGCCATCGTCGCCCTGTACCTGGTCTCCGGCATTGCTATTGATATGTTTCCTGAAACAAGTATGCCGATGCTGGTGGTTACGACTTCCTACAGCGGCGCGGGGCCTGAGACGGTTGAAAAATCGGTAACCAGGGCGCTGGAAGCCCAGCTCGTAAACTTGAGCGGATTAACCGAAATGACTTCCACTTCCAGCGAAGGGTCCAGCATGATACGGCTGGAATTTGATTACGGCGCCAATCTTGAGGCCAAGATCAACGATATCCGGGACCGTATCGACCGGGTCAGGCGGCGGCTTCCCGATGAAGCGGATACCCCTTCCATCATGCAGTTTGATCCCAACTCCATGCCCATACTCCGCATCGCGGTTAAGGGGGACCGGACCCAAAATGAACTCCGCGCCATTGCGGTGGATACGATTCAGGACCGGCTTGAGCAGGTTGACGGCGTTGCTTCAACCAGTGTGATGGGGGGCCGCGAGCAGTTTGTCCGGGTAGAAATAGCGCAAAACCGCCTTGAAGCCTACGGCCTTACCATCACCGGTATCGCCGGAACCCTGGCCGCGCAAAATATTGAGCTGGGGGCCGGTTCTATTGTGGAGGGCTCAAAAAATTACAGCGTCAGAACTACCGGCGAATATAAGTCCCTGGCGGACATTGCCGAAACGGTCATCGCAAAACGGAACGGCGCGGATATAAGGCTTTTGGATATAGCCGACGTTGCTCTGGGCTATCCCGATGAAACCTCGACGGTGTATATCAACGGTGAAAGCGGCGTGTATGTGGGAGTTACCAAACAGAGCGGCTCCAATTCCGCGGCGGTGGCGGACCGGGTATACGAAAAACTTGAGGAAATAAAAAAACTGCTGCCCCAGGATGTGAGCCTCGAAATAACCCAGGACGATACCACCCAGATTAGGGATATGATCAATGAACTTTTGAATTCCGCCCTTATGGGCGCGGCGCTGGCTATGGCGGTCCTCTTTTTCTTTTTGCGGAACATAAAAAGCGCGATCATCATCGGCATTTCCATTCCCTTTTCCATTTTGGTAACCCTCCTCGTGATGAACCTGGCGAACATTACCCTAAATATGCTTACCATGGCGGGGCTCATTCTGGGGATAGGCATGATTGTGGACTGCTCCATTGTTATTCTGGAAAATATTTTTAAATTCCGGGAGCGGGGCGCAAAACCCGATATAGCGGCCGTTCTGGGAACCCAGGAAGTGATGTCTTCCATCGTTTCCTCCACCCTCACCACCCTCTGCGTGTTTGTGCCGATATTTCTCTTCAAGAACCGGCTGGAAATGATGGGAGAATTATTCCAGGGTCTTATTTTTACCATCGGCGTTGCCCTGGCATCCAGCCTTTTCGTGGCGATTTTTTTGGTTCCCATCCTGTCCGGAAAGTATTTGCCCCTGAAAACACGAGCGCAGCATCCGCTAAAAAACAAGACGCTCATTGCCATTGACGGGGCCATTGAGTCCCTCCTTAACCGTCTGACCGGAGGATACCGCCGCCTGCTTTCCGCGGCGATTAATCACCGCCTGGCGGTGCTGGTACTGGTTGTCGCCGCTTTTGCCGGTTCCGTGTTGTGCCTTCCAAAAATGCAGATCACCATGATGCCCCGCATGAACGAGGAATCGGTGCGGCTTAACGTCGAGCTTCCCCTGGGAACCAGATACGAAGATACCAAGGCGGTGATGCTGCAGCTTCAGGAAATCGCTATTGATGAAATAAAGGGGGCGAAAAATATTATCGTCAACGTTGGTTCCGGCGGACGGGCTATGGGCGGCAGCGGCACCAACCGGGGGGAATTAAGCGTCAGTTTGAATATGGATAATCCTGCTGCGGACAATTCAAATCAGGTGATGAACAAACTGCGGGCCCATTTTGATGATTTTCCCAACGCCGCTTTAAGTTTTGGACAGGGTATGGGCCGGGCTATGGCCGGGGGATCGGATATTGATCTGGTCCTCAGCATTGATGATATAGACACGGGATTGCAGGCGGCCCGGGAAATAGCGGAGATTCTCAAGGCGGAGGTCCCCGAGGTTACCGAAGTCTCCGTTGACATGACCGAAGGGCTGCCCCAGGTGGAAGTGGTCATTGACCGGCGGCGGGCCTACAACCTGGGGCTTTCGGTCAGTGGCATCGCCAATGAAATTGCCGCGGCCATGAACGGCGTCACGCCGACCAGCTTCCGGTACAGCGGAACCGAATATTCGGTAACGCTGGAACTGCGGAAAGAAGACCGGGAGAAACTACCGGACCTGCAGCGGATTTTTGTATCTTCCAGCACGGGGGCGCTCATTCCCCTTTCCAATTTCGCCTTGTTGGAAAAGGGAACGGGCCCGGTAAGCATCAGCCGGGAAAATCAATCCAGAACCATTCATGTTACCGGAACTTTGATAGAAGGATTTCGGGCAGATGAGGTGGAAAATAAAATCAAGGGCATTCTTGACAGCACCTTTATTCTTCCCGAAAACGTAAGTTTGTCCTATAAAGGCCAATGGGGGGAGATTACCAAAACTATTTGGACTTTTACCCTTATTATAACTCTGGCGGTACTTCTGGTGTTCGGCGTCATGGCCGGCCAATACGAGTCATTCAAAGATCCCCTCATCAACCTTTGTACCATCCCTTTAATGTTGATAGGCGTGGTGGCTATCTATCTTGCGGCAGGGCAGGCCATCAGTACCTTTACCCTGGTGGGCCTGGTGATGCTGGCGGGCATTGTGGTGAACAACGGTATAGTCCTGGTGGACTACACCAACCTGCTCGTAGGCCGGGGCGTTCCGGTTCGGGACGCCTGTATTGACGGGGGAACATCCCGGCTGCGCCCGGTCCTGATGACCACCCTGACGACGATTTTGGGGCTGATACCCATGGCCTTTTTCCCCGGCAAATCCGCCATGATGATTCAGCCCATAGGACTGACCGTCATAGGCGGCTTGACCTCCTCCACCTTTATTACCCTGTTCTTTATTCCCGTCATGTATTCCTTTATAAACGAACATCGGGGAAAACGCATTAAAAAGGAGACGGAAAAATGAAACGGATGGAGTTAATGGCAAACCGGTCGGTGGAGGAAGAAATCATCAACGCCCTTGAAGTGGGTATAGGCAATTTTTTTTACACCCTGTTGCCGGTGGTACACGGAAGGGGCAAAACCCAATACCGTCTGGGTACCCCTACCTGGCCCGAGGAAAACTTTCTTTTAATCAGTTATTTGCATGACCGGGATGCGGAAGCGGCGCAATCCGTTGTTGTGGAAATAAAAAACTGTTTTCCCCAAGAGGGAATAAAAACCTTTTTTATTGATAGTGATGGTTGAAAAAACAGGCCCGGTTCTTAGTACAAGACCGCAGTCATAGCCCCCGCCGTTTTTACCGCACCCACGGGGAACCGGGCTTTTTACAAGCCGAGGCCAAATCAGCCGGAGTCTTCCCCGCTACATACCGTACCCATATCCCCATTTCCTCCCTTGCAAGGCGTTGCGGAGCTTTTTTCGATTTGCTTTACCGATAATGCTAAAATAAGTCCTTCAAAGGGGGCAGCAATCAGAGGGTTCCGCAATTCAAAGAAAATCACCCCCATACTAAACTTATAAATCAGCCAACAAAAGCAATATGCCATGATACAGAGTATCGTTGAAATCAGGCGCTATATATGTTCTTCCCGCCAGAACCATCGCATCGCTCTGTTTTTTTGACGGATACGCCAGCGGATATAAACCGTGAATATAAGACAAGAAGGAGGTCATAAAAAAATTCTTTTTTGAAATGTCGCCTTGAGGAAAATATTTATCAAGGCTTTCCCGAATCGTAACAAACGCGCCGTCCGCTTCTTTCTTGAAACCAATCAGTTTTTCCAGCCTGCATTGATTTTCAATAGTGGTACAAAGAATAGTAAGCAGCCGGAGCATTTTCTTACGGGAGGCCGCACTTTCCGTAAGAAAAGCACCATACTGTTCTTTGGTCATTATTTCAGTAGTTTGGATTACCCTTTGCATGGAAACATCCCAATCCAGCATTTCTTTTTTCAAGAGGTCGAGCAAAACCTCATCCTTTGTTTTGTAATAGATATAGATGGTCGGCCGTTTGAAGGAGGTCATCTCCGAGATTGCCTTGAAGTTTACCCCCTCATAACCGTATTGACTATACAATACATCACAGGCGTTGATGATTTCTTCCTGACGGCTGAAGATCTGTTCTTCCGTCCTTGCCCTGATAAAACCCATCATGATTTCCTCTTGATTTATTTTACACAGAATTCAAAAAAAATCAAGAACAATAGTTGACAGTCCGTTATTTATCTGCTACAATTAGATGACATTGTGTCAACTATATGTTGTATAAATCGGATGTGTAGCATGAAGAAATATTTGTTTTTTTTATTCGCGTTTTTTTGTATGGAGGTAACTATGCCGGCACAAAATCAAAACAATAAAATCTTGATTGCGTATTTTTCATGGAGTGGAAACGCCAGGGCGCTCGCCGGACAGATAGCACAGGAAACCGGCGGGGATTTGTTCGAGATAAAGACGGTGAAAGTCTATCCCGATACCTACAACGAATGTATCGAAGTAGCCAAACAGGAACAGGACAGGAACGACCGCCCCGCCATTTCCGGCAGCGTTACCAATATGGCGCAGTACGGCACGGTCTTTCTGTGCTATCCAAACTGGTGGGGAACCCTGCCCATGGGGGTTTTTACCTTCCTTGAATCCTATGATTTTTCCGGCAAGACGATGTATCCCCTCATTACCCACGGGGGCAGCCGTTTTGGAAGAAGCCTTGAAGACATAAAAAAACTGTGCCCGCGTTCTGTAATCGGCGAAGGACTTTCCGTCAGCGCGTTTGACACCAATCCCAAGGATGGCACGAGGGTAACCGTGCCGAACAGGGATCTTAATTCCTGGCTTCGCAGGCTTGGAATGTCAAGATAAAAGAGGCGGTTCCATTTCAAGGGACACGCGATGGCCGGTTTTGGCGGCGCAATCAACAACATATCCATTGACTGTGATTGTTCCGGCAATCCGGCCCCGCCGGATGTTTTCTTACCCTATATCAGATTAAAGGGTTTCAAAATCTTGTCCACCTCTACGGGCTTCCCGTTGGCGTCATCTACCGTAACCTTGGCAAAGGCCCAGCCCTCAATCCGGGAAGGATCGACTCCGGCGGCGATAAACGGTTCGGGGTTAAGGACAAAAACAATATCCTTGTCATTGGCGCCCATATTCTTGGCCCATTCAAAGAGATTACCATCCCCCAGGCTCACCCCATAATGATCCAGCGCGCCATGATAACCGATACTGCTTCTTTTGAGTTTTACGATCTGTTCATAAGAAGCAAGGGGGGTAACTTCGCCCGCATATTTGAGCGTTTCCCCGCCAAGTTTTGTTCCCACCATGATCATGCCCTTAGAGAAGGCGAAATTTTCCGGGAGCCTTTCAGGGTCAAGCCCCGCGGCAATGAAGGGGGCGGCGTCGAATTCCAGCATAACATCATGCAGGGGGCTTTCGGCGTAGTTTTTACTCCAGATAAAACGTACCGTACCGTCCGGGGCCGCCAAAGACCAACCGCCGTTCGTTTCGTCCGGCGTTACCGCCTGGGGGATCTGCCGCAAAACCTTGTCAAAGGATGCTATTGAATTTGTTCCCACCACATCCAGTTTCCCGCAGGAAACCGCCGTCAGCACGAGCAGGGCAAAGATCCCCGCGCAAAGAATTTTTGTTGTCGTTTTCATTTTCCCTATACTCCTTTCTATTCTAACAGCAGCCGTGGATCGCCGCGGTTTCCAGTGTTTCACGCGGGGGATTAGCTGCCCCGGCCGCCTTAAACCGTTTGAGCCGCAGGGCATTGGTCAACACCGATACCGATGAGAGACTCATCGCGGCGGCGGCAAATATCGGGTTTAAGAGCGGCCCACCAAAGAGATACAAGAGACCCGCCGCAATGGGAATGCCCACCACGTTATATCCAAAAGCCCAAAAGAGATTCTGCTTGATATTGCGGATCGTCTTTTTGCTCAAGTTGATGGCCGTGGGAACGTCCATGAGATCACTCCTCATAAGTACAATATCGGCACTTTCCATCGCAACATCGGTCCCGCTTCCGATGGCAATACCGATGTCCGCTTGCGCCAATGCCGGAGCGTCATTAATGCCGTCCCCTACCATTGCCACTTTGCGGCCTTCATCTTGCAGTTTTTTCACCTCTAGGGATTTGTCCTGGGGCAGCACTTCGGAAAGCACCCGGTCAATGCCTACCTGTTTGGCAATGGCGGCGGCGGTTTTCTTGTTGTCCCCGGTAATCATGGCGACCTCAATTCCCATTTTGTGCAGGTTTTCTATCGCCGCCTTGCTGCTCTTTTTCAGCACATCCGCAACAGCCACGATCCCCGCAATTTTGCCGTCAAGAGCAACATACATCGGGGTTTTGCCTTCACTGGCAAGACGGTCGGAGGCTTCCTCAAGTTCCGCAAGGGAAATTCCCTTGTCGTCCATGAGTTTTTTATTCCCCGCAAGAACCGCGCGGCCCTTGATACCCGCTTCAATGCCCCGTCCGGTGACAGCCTCAAAACTTTCGGTATTGAAAATTTCCAGCCCCTTCTGCTGAGCCCCCTGCACAATGGCTTGTCCTAATGGGTGTTCGCTTCCTTTCTCCGCGGAGGCCGTTATCTGCAGAAGATAATGCTCCTCAATACCCGCGACCGTAACCACATCGGTAACTTCGGGTTTACCCTCCGTTATCGTCCCGGTTTTGTCAAATACGATGGTGTTGATTTTGTGGGCCGTTTCCAGCGCCTCGCCGCCTTTAATCAAAATGCCGTTTTCCGCGCCTTTGCCGGTTCCCACCATAATAGCGGTAGGCGTGGCAAGACCGAGCGCACAGGGGCAGGCAATAACCAGTATCGAGATAAAAATAGTAAGGGAAAATTCAAGGACCGATTTTCCCGCGGGCAGTGATACCAGCCCGGTGGAGGCCGCCGCAAACCACGCAACGCCCGCAACAACAGCAATGATACAGACGATGGGGACAAAGTAGCCGGAGACAATATCGGCTAACTGGGCAATGGGGGCCTTGCTGCCCTGGGCGTCTTCCACCAATTTAATGATTTGCGCTAACGCCGTTTCCCCTCCGACTTTTTCGGCCTTAAACCGGATAACGCCGTTACTGTTAATGGTGGCGGCGTACACCTTATCTCCGGCTTTTTTGTCCACCGGCATACTTTCCCCGGTAAGCATGGATTCATCAATGGCGGTATGGCCTTCGGTGACAAGGCCGTCCACGGGGATCTTCGCGCCGGGCTTCACCACAATAATATCGCCGGGGATCACTTCATCAATGGGAATTTCTTTTTCCCCGCCCTTTTCGATAATGATTGCCGTTTTCGGCGCAAGCCCCATCAGTTTCTTGATGGCCTCACTGGTCCTGCCTTTGGAAACCGCCTCAAGGGATTTCCCCAAAAGGATAAGGGCGATGATCACCCCGGCGGTTTCGAAGTAGAGCGAATCAACCGCGTGGAAGTTGCCCCCCGCAATCTCAAAAATGTTGTACACGCTGTAAAGGATCGCCGCCGATGTCCCCACGGCGATAAGGCTATCCATGTTGGGGCTGCGGTGCAAGAGGTTTTTGAACCCCACGGTGTAAAAGCGGTTGCCGGCAATGATGATGGGAATGACCAGAACCAATTCCGCCAGCCCATAGAGAAGGGGGAAGTTCATCGGGGCCAGCGCCTTGGGGAAAGGCAGCGTAAACCACTTAATCATCGGGACCATTGCGATGTAGAGCAGGGGCAAACCGAATGAGGAAGCGACAATAAATTTCGTCCGGAGGGTTTTGATTTCTTTTTCCTTGCGGAGTTTGTCCTCGTCCACCGCTCCCTCTTTGGAAAAATCAAGGGCTTTGTAGCCCGCCTTTTCAATCGCTTCTTTGATGGAAGAAAGGCGCAGGGTTTGGGGATTGTAGATCACCGTGGCCTTTTCCGTGGCTATGTTTACCGAGGCGCTTTCCACGCCCTCCAGTTTGTTGAGCGCCTTTTCCACCCGTGCCGAACAAGCCGCGCAGGTCATCCCGCCAATAGGAATAGTAACCGTGCTGCCATGGGGTCTATCCAAAACCTGATAGCCTATCTTGACCACCGCGTCCTTAATACCGGCAAGGGTTTGGGTGTCCTGATATTCAACAAACAGTTTTTCACTGGCAAGATTTACCGTGGCGCTATTCACTCCCGTCAGTTTCCGTACGGTCTTTTCGATCCGTCCGGCGCAGGCCGCACAGGTCATCCCAGCTATGCTTAATGTCTGGCTTTCCATATTACCCCCTTCTCCACCTTGAAAAGATAGATTTTGCTTCTTTCAAATAGTCCTTTGAAATGGTAATGGTCGCGGCTGTTACTGTTTTGTTTTGCGGGAAAATCGGCACGGGATTACAACCGCCGCTCCTCACTTCTACCTGGCTCATGCGGAAGCGGTTGCCGCAGTTCTGGCAGACCAGTACCGTCCCTTGCTGTTTGTAGAAGCCCCGTCCCGAACCGTAACAAACCTGGCAGGTGTTAAAGGCCGTGCGTATGGTGCCGTCCGGGGCCTTTACCGCCAAAACCTCAAGCCGGGTCCCCTCAATATCAACGGGATAGAAAACCGCGTTTTCTGTAAGCTCTTGAATTTGGATAACCAGATCGCGGTCGGCAATCGGCGGCTTTACCAGATTGAGCTGTCCGCTCTGCGCGAATACGACAGACCCTAGTAACAACAGAACTGTTTCCAAGAGAAAAACTTTATGTATATTGCGACAGTTTTTCATTCTTTTACTCCTGTAAAAAATATTTTTTTGCACCCTGCGGCGCACCGCCAACGGCGTTTATACTTCAATATCCCGGTTTCCCCTGGGGCCGCAGCAGTCGGGGAGTTTACCCTTGGGCGGCTTGAGGAATTTTTTCGCGAATAGCAAAATACCCGACAGAAATACGAGTACCGCAATAACGGCGATAATGTTTTCCATTTCGTTTACCTCCTGCATAAAAACTAACACAACATTGTGTCAGAATTATGAATTTTATTCATCATCCTGTTTTTTCTTACCCCGGCCCTGCAAGAGCAGAACCGCGCCAATTAAAATCACCGGGACGATACAATGCCAATGACTCAATAAAAAATCCACGGTCTTACCTCCTTCAAATTTTTTACGCCCCTGCTCTTCCGCAGCAACCGCCCTGAGACGCTGCCGCTTCAAAATAGGCATCCGGGTAAATCTTGGTTTCAAAATTTCCCACTTCCGCCTTAATTGCCTCGATGTCTACGGCATTCAAGTCATCTACCACTTTCACATAACCGTAAAATACGTTGTCCCCGGTGGAAAAATCAAAGTCATCGGTAGGCATTAACTGAATAATGTTATCCCCCTGTTCCATGTCTATCTGTGTATAATAGGCGGGGAAAATAAGCCGGCTGTTCCCCGGATCAAGGGAATCGTTATTGATAGTCAACAATGCCGGCATATCCCGCTGAAACACGATTATGCCAGTATCCATGCCGTCATCGCGGAGCTTGATGGTGATAGCTTGGTAAGAAAAACCATAGGTTTCCGTTCCCTGTATTTCAGCCAACAAAACTTTGTCCGTGGGAATGGCTACCCCCGCCGGAACAGGAGTAGTATCCGGTTCTTGTATATCGGCGACATTCTCCCCCTCGGCAACTACGGTGATGGAACTCCGTATCATTCCCATCCAGCAGGAATAAGAAAATCTGCCGGTCTTGTCAGGAGTAAACTCTATCACGTTTTCTCCGGGTTGGAAGCGGTGTTCAATCTTGTATTCCCGGATGATCATGCGGTTGTTACAGCCGTTGATGCTCCCCTGGGGGGCGTTAATGGTCCATTTTACCGGAATACCCTGTTGGACCGTGATCGCCGGATACCGCCCGCCGCTTAAAGAGGAATTCACGATCTGGTAGCCATTCTCGATAAGCGGTTCAAAGGTTTCGGCATCCGCGGCTCCGCTTGGGGCAGCGAAGGGATTAAACGCGGCCCGTATCGAATCAAGGGGATTGAAGTTGATACCCGCCAGATTCCAGCCGTTGGTAAACATGGTCATCCCCAGCACCGTAACCAGAACCGCTCCGGCCTTCATAACCCGCAGGGTAAATTTTTTGCTCAGAACGGAACTCAAGGCCCCTATGCCGAACATCAGGGGAACCGTCCCCATACTGAAAAGAAACATCGAAATTCCCCCGGCAATGGGGCTGCCGGTGGATAGGGCGTAAAGCTGCATGGCCTGTAAAGGACCGCAGGGCATAAGAGCGTTAAGGAGACCGATAATCAGGGGGCTTTTATTCCCCGTTTTTTGTTCATCTATTTTTTTTGCGAAAATCTTCGGCATATGCAGGCTAAAACGGCGGAGGGTGGTTCCTACGGAACCTTGGAATATACCGAGCATATTGATTCCCATCATCACCATGAAAACCCCGGCGGCAAGCTGTACCGCCCCCTGGAAACGTCCCGATACGGTAATTACCGAGCCCAAAGCGCCGACGATAATCCCAACCGCGGTATAGGAAAGCACCCGCCCCCCATTGTAGAGGATGCTGGGAAGCAGGGTCTCCCACCGCCTGCCCCCTTCAGGCCTTGTTTGGGGAATACACTGGGAAAGATTAATCCCCCCGCACATAGCCACACAGTGAACGGATGTGACAAGGCCAATGATGAATAACATACCGTACCCCATCCCCGCTTCCGCCAGGGGGAAAGCCGAGGCAAGGGCGCTTACACCCAAGCCTTGCAACAGCACATAGAGGGAAAGGATGATGATGAGCATTCCCGCAATTTGTGAAAAGTCAGCCTTGTATTTCCCGTCCAATACCCTGTAGTCAAGTTTTTCAATAGCTTCGGTAATCTCTTTCATCGTAACTACCGAGGTGTTGTAGGTAACAGCCGCCGTTCCGGCGCTAAAACTAACGGCCGCCTGCTCAACTCCCACGGTACTTTTCAGTTTCTTTTCAATTCTGTTCTGGCAGCTTATACAGGTCATGCCGCCGATACGGATCGTTGCCGTTTTCATATAAACCCTCCGGCCTCCTCTTGTTTTACATGGTATAATCTAGCATATAATTGTGATTAAATTATGAAGATCTCAAAAAAAACAGACTTTTTTTTGTATTTTACCGTTTCAGCGAAAGCCCAAAAAAGCCGGTCCCCTTCGTAGGCGCCAACCCCAGGAAAGGAGGTCTCCTGTATAGGTATGGGTGGACAAGGGAACCGGCTGGAGCTGATTTTTTAGTTGCTCAAACCTCTAATAACGTTCTGTTTCTTACGCATTTAACAAATGCGTTGTTCACAAATATGTTTTTACACACTTTGTTTTTCCCGCCGTCTGTACCAGAGCAGGTAAATGCTTGGCAGGATAAACAGGGTCAGTATGGTGGAAGTCGCCAGACCTCCGGTAACCACAATCGCCATGGGCTTTTGCATTTCCGCGCCGGTTCCGCTGCCCAAAAGCAGGCTTAAACTGGCCGCCAGGGTGGTTCCGGCGGTCATCATCACCGGGCGGAGGCGGGACAATGCGCCCTCGAAAACCGCCTCCTTCAATGGCTTGTCCGCCCACTTTGCTTGATATAGGTGATCATGATGACGCCGTTCTCCAGGGCTATGCCGCCCAGGGCGATATAGCCCACCATCGCCGCCACGGTAAAGCAGGTGCCGGCGAGGTACATCGCCACAATACCGCCCACCAGGGAAAAGGGAATGTTCAACAGGATCAGCACCGCGTCACTGAAAGACTTAAAGGCCATATAGAGCAGGAAAAACATCAGGGCGATGACGATGGGAACAACGATGGCCAGCCGGTTTTTCGCCCGTTCCTGGTTTTCAAATTCCCCGGCCCACTTGTAGGAGTAGCCCGCGGGAAGGTTTACTTTTTCACTGATGACTTGATTGGCTTCGTTGACAAAGCTCACCACGTCCCGGCCTCTGGTATTCATCTGGATGATGAGTACCGGCATACCGTCCTCACTGCTGATCATGGACGGGTCGTCCACTATACGGAATTGCGCCAGATCGCCCAGGGGTACGGCGAGAGCGGCCTCAATGTCAAAGGCGGTTTGCTGTAAGGCGCGTATATCTTCGCCGTAGAGTTTGATACCGAGGTCGGTTCTTACCCCGGTGGTCAGCATGACGAGCCGTCCGGTGATGGGCTGGGTAAAGGCCAGGTTCAGCCCCGGCAGGGCGGCGAGTTTGCCCATCATTTCATATTCTATGGTTTCCTGGGTAAGCCCTTCGCGCCACTGTTTTTTGGTTTCAGGGTGACAATGGTTTCAATCATGCTGATAGGGGCGGGGTCCATTGCGGTTTCGGCCCTGCCTACCTTGCTTACCGAAAGATCGATTTACGGGCCGGAATAAACGGCGAGTCTCTGGCGGCAGGGATATTACGAAAAAGCATCAGTTCCCTTGAAGCGCAACGTAGAGGATTATGGATCAGTTCTTACGTACCATCGTTGAATTTTTCATGGAACGCCTCACCCATGTATAGCGGTAAAACCGATGAGTGGATGGACAGCGAACAATTTTCAATAACCCTTTTGATGAAACTGGATAATTTTCTCCCCTAGTCTCAGACAAAAGAGCAAATTGATTCTCTCGGCGACAGCATCGCCATGCAGCAAAACCATTTGCGGGAAAGCATATTGATTCATCAGAATACTGTCTGGCAATTACAACGGAATATAATCCAGTCAGAGGAGGCCATAGAAACTCTGCGTCTTAACGTCACGTTGGCCGAAGAAAGCATAGTTGCTATGAGCATTACCAACTCCTCACATAATTTATTTACGCCTCAACCGACGCCTTTGCCTTTATCGAAACATTCTTCCACTTACCGGAAATCAAGTATACGGCGATTATCAGCAACCCGCCCAAATGCCCGCCGGGGCTGCCCAGCCCGACACCGAAAAGCCCCCAACCGAAGTACACGCCAAAGAGATAGCTTAACGGAACGCGCAATAAAACCGAATACAAAATGCTCGTAACCATAGCGATAACCGTGTGCCCCGCGCCGATGAAGAACCCGTTAATACAGGATATAATGGGGAGCAACAGGAAGCTGAAGCTGAAAGCTCTTAAATAGCTGACGCCGTCTTGAATCACGGCGGGGTCGTCACCGAAAATCGAGATGATGTGCGACGGGAATACCCACGCTAAAACGAAGAACGCCCAAGTTAGAACGGCGGCAAAAGTCGTTCCGATACGGCAGCTTCTTATCGCCCTATCCATTTTGCCTGCGCCGATGTTCTGCGCTGTCATAGTCGATATAGCGACGCTGATTGCCATAAGTGGTATGAACGCGAAGTTGCCGAATTGGTTCGCGGAGGCGGCCCCCGCCGAACCGCTGACCCCGCCAACCACGTTTATAAGCGTTGTAACAAACAACAGCGAAAGGCTTGTAAAGCCGCTTTGTATACAACTCGGCAAACCGATTTTGATGATAAGCCCAAGTTCGGCTTTATAGAGCCTAAACGACGACGGCTTAAAATCAAACTGAAACTTGTTGCGTATCAAATATCTGATACAAAGTATCACGCTTAACGCCTGTGAAATCACCGTCGCCACCGCCGCCCCAAACGCGCCAAGGTGGAAACCCGCGACAAAAACCAAATCAAGCACAATGTTTGTTACACAGGAAATCGATACAAAGTAGAACGGCTGTTTTGAATTTCCCATTCCTCGAAGAATTGCCGACAAAGCGTTATACCCGAAGATGAAAACAATACCAACCGCCGTAACCGTAAGATAGGCGGCGCTTTCGGGATAGGACTCAGGCGGCGTTTGTATAAGGCGCAATATCGGGTTCTTAAAAATCAGTATGACCGCCGCGATGCCGGCACCGCAGAACAACAGCAGGGTAATGATTGTAGCGGTGGTTTTTTTTATGCCGTCGTTGTTGTTCGCCCCCATATACTGCCCGATGAGGACGGTCGCGCCCGTAGTGAAGCCCATAACCAAAAACGTTAGTGTCATGGTAATCTGCCCACCGATACTGACGCCCGACATACTGGCGGGGCCGGAAAAGTTGCCGACGATGAATATATCGGCGGCGTTATACAATGACTGAATGATGTTCGTCGCGAGGAACGGCAGAGCGAACAGCACCATCTTCTTAAAAACACTCCCTGTGGTAAGGTCTTTTTGTATTTTTGACATTTCTTCAATCTCCTTTGATAATTATTTTATCACTGCTATATAATACAGGACGGAAAATTATTCGCCACGCAAGTACCCAGCCGCCATTTCCAAAAACCGCTTCGCAGGCGGTTAAAAGGGTCTGAATTTCAGTTGTTGCTCCCGCCGGAATGTTAAAAGCCGCCAATTTTGGGTTTACATAGGCAACAAGTGTCTTTGACCATTCTAAAAAAGCCCCGTCCGAGTGGGGAATGTAGTCTTCAGCCATAATTTACGCTCCTTTTACGATAATTTTGTAGATTGTCCTGCCTTTGGGGATATTCTACAGAAGTCCCATAGAGTTCTATGAAGGTTCCGTAGTATTTAAAGTATTTCCGCAGAGTTCTACAAGAGTTCCATAGACTTCTACAGAAGTTCCGTAGAGTTCTACGAAATTTCTATAGAGTTCTATAAGACTTGCGTAGAACACTACAGGGTTTCCGTAGTGTTCTACGAAGGATTTGTAGAATATCCTATTTGTTTTGCTTGTTTCCCAAACCAAATCCTGTAACAATCGCCTTACGCGGACATACTTTTTTACAAAGCCCGCATCTGATACATTCCGATTCGTTTTGTTTCCCGTAGGGAATAATATCCATCTTGCATGCTTTTGTACATTTATTACATTCTATACATAACCCTCTATCGATACGATATTTATATAATGAAATTTTATTTCCTAATGACATCGCAGCCCCAACCACACAAAAATATTTACAAAACGGTCTTTGTATTATAACAGCCGCCAGAAAAAGAATTGCTCCTATAATAACACCATAGGACGGCCGGCTGCTTTCTTCATTAGTTGCGGGGAGTATGCCAACAGCCGATAAAATCCCTGAAACGATCATAACGGCTAAACCGATATATTTTATGAGGCGAAAATATTTATCGGCTTTAAATGTTTTAATTTTTATTGGAAATGGTATTTTATGGATTAAACTCTGGAGCAATCCCAAAGGGCATACCATGCCGCAAAAAATCCTGCCAAAAATGACAACCGAGATGATTGTCAGCCCTAAGAATGCCGGTGGGAGAATGCTTCCCACACTTACTATTTCAGTGTTCATATTCATACTTCCATGATCGTTGTTGTATTCTTAAAAAATCCATATACAAATCATTTAATTTTTTTCGTAAGTAAATAACCGCATAATGTTTCCGTGAAAGCAGAGTATTTACCGGAACACCGCTCTTTTGCGATATTTCTTTTACAGGCAAACCTAAAAATTCCGTCTGAATAAAAATATCACGTTGTGCAGGAGGCAATTCATCAATAGCTGTTTCTATTTGCTCCCATATAATTGAACGTAACATTTCTGTTTCCGGCGTCGTTTCATCGGCGGATAGTATATCAATAAAATTTGCTATACCATCTTCGGTTTCGTCATCAACAGCTGCCAATACAGAAAAGGGAATGTCCTGCTTTTTTTTATGCCGATTGATAATCATATTCCGGGCGACACTGAAAAGCCATGCCGCAGTTTGTTCGATAGGTTTTGTCAAATCACTCATGCGGGTAAGTTGATAAAAAATATCCTGCACAACATCTTCGGCATCGTCCGAGGATGTAAGATGCTTGCGAACAAAAGAAACAAGCCGTTCTTTATATTCTGTAAAAATCTTTGCGATATTTATTTGCGGCATGGGCTATGCGTTCATTCATTTTCGGTATCCGTCTCTTTTCCGGTATCGTCCGTAAAACGATGATGAAAGTGGTCATGTAAAAAGAAATCTCCATGCTTTTTTATAAAAGCCTTTCGTGCTTCTTCGCTCATGCTATCCCATCTGTCACGGATTGGGTTTTTGTGCCCACTCAAACCATGCGTCCTATTTTTTCCAATTCCTCTGTAGCCGCCGAAAATAATACGGGCAAGTATCAGTAAACCCGCTGTTTGCCAATAATTGATTACCGGCAATCCGAAAATGCCAGGCAGTAATTTATTCCAAAGGAACATTGCCGCCAAACTGAAGAGCGCAATCATCGCCAGAAAAATTACCGCGCCTAAAAGATATTCAAAAATTCGTTTCATGTTAGTCTCCTTGTATATGTAGACAAATTTTCTGGGGAAACATTTTACCTTTCCCCAAAATTCTTTACTAAGATGCGTATTTTCTTAAGGGTTTCATCGGAAACGGTATGCTCCAGTTTACAGGCATCTTTTTCCGCATTCCCGGAGCTTACCCCCAGCGTATCTTGTAAAAAGACAATCAGCAAACTGTTCCGGGCGCGAATTTCATCTGCCCGGCGCTTGCCCTCTTGGGTAAGGCTGACGTACCGATAACGTTCATGTTCCACCATACCATTATCTTCCAACCTTTTAAGAGCGCTGACTACCGATGGCTTTGAAACACCCAACCGCAAAGCCATATCCGTTACCCGAACATTGCCTTTGTCTGAAAGTACATCAATCATTTTGAGGTAATCCTCAAGCGATGGGGTCATCATGCTTCGGCGAACTCCAGCGCACCGGCGAGGCAGGTTCCGATACAAGCTCCGCATTTGTTACAGCGGTAACTATAGTATATCCATGCCCTATTGTCTACCATATTTAACTCCTTATGTATATAGACAAATAAGGAGCCAAAATATTTTAATATTTTATACAATTTTTAAAGAATTTCAGGCACCACGGATCTCCCCAGCGCAAGCGGGTTCTTGAGAGGCCGGCCCCTGCGCCGATGATGAGGGCTTCGGCTTTGTCGAGGGCGGCTTTGAGAACGGCTGTCTTGTGCGAAAGATTGACGTTGGTATATATCATACTATTTTTTCCAAATCTTTGAGTTAACGGAGCCGAAGGTCCAAGAGCGCAACAAGTTTTTCGTATGCCCAAATACGGACACCGGAAACGGTATGTATATATTTACTGTTCTCCAAAACAACCTTATCGCCAAATTTGGTAATGGTACGAATTTTTGGAACATCAATAAAGCGCAGGGGAGAATACTTCGCAATATAATGGGTTGGTATATAAGTGAAATTAAGCTTGAAAACGGTAAGCTGCGACCATTTTAATTGGCGAATTTGATATTGCAGTTCATCATGGAGCGTCTTGTTTAACGCTATTTTTTGAGATAATTCCTCCGGTGTCGGTGCGGAGTTTTGATTGACGGTCAATTCTGGTGAAAAACAGCGTTGTATTTCCTCACACTAGTGTCCAAAACAGGAACAGATTCTACCATACGAACTCCTGCTGAACTGATAATATTGCCGGTGGTTTAGGAGGAGGCGATGGATTG
>NZ_JAJQRC010000011.1:0-80788 GCF_046533115.1 Treponema sp. TIM-1 | reverse complement strand
ACGCAACCCTTCCCTTCCCGCTCAGGGAGTTCCACAGCGATAACGGCAGCGAATTTATCAACCAGGTCATCTCCGACTGGCTCCGCAACCCGGCCTGCCCCATCCCCTTTACCCGTTCAAGAGACCACCAGAAAAATGACAACTGTTTGCGGACCTCTGGTCCGAGTCGAACAAAAAAACGGCGCCGTTGTCCGCGAGTATGTCGGCTATGACCGCCTGGAGGGGGATGCCCTCCAGGCCCGCCTTGCCGGGGTCTACCGCTCCCTGGTCCCCCTCCTCAATTTCTTCATGCCCACCATGAAGCTTGCAAGCAAAATAAAGGTTGGTTCCAAAGAGATCAAAAAATATGACGAACCCTGCAGCCCCTGCCAGCGTCTCCTGGAGTCGGAGGCGCTGCCGCCGGAGGTAAAAGCAGCACTGACCCGGCTCTGTGGGCTTTACCATCCGGTTCAGTTACAACACCATGTCAACAAGGCCGTCCTCGAGCTGATGGAGGGTATCTTCGGCGCCGGGGCGGTTACGGTCCTGCAAATCCGGCAAACCGGAACAGAGGAGCTCTTGCGGTAAGAAAAGGCGGTAGGAATTTAAGAAATTCGACCGCAAAGGCGAAGAAGGAAGTCGAAATCAGGAAAAAATGAAGTATTCCCTCCCTTTTTCTCACTTAATTGACCGCGTAGCGGTCTACTTTTCGCCTTCGTGGTTAAATTCCATTAGTTCTTATTTTTCAACTTTTAGCTTCCTCCTCATTTTTCAAAATTTTTTGGATAGAGCCCTTGCATATTTCATATTAAACATATAATATTAGTATTATAATTATTTCTATGGTTTTTATAGGAATTATACGAGGCAAAGATGGATAGGGCGTTTATAGTAAAATTTGCTCCCCTGTATGTTGAGGCCATGGGGCTTGTGCTTAAGCTCTGTTTTTTGGGGGTAGTCTTTTCCCTGGTAATAGGATTTTTTTGCGCCATTGTCCGGTATTATCGTATTCCCCTGCTGAGGGAGATCGCGGGGGTTTATATAGAACTTTCCCGAAATACGCCCCTGGTAATTCAGCTTTTTTTCCTCTATTTCGGGTTGCCGCGGATGGGGCTTACCTTCGATTCTTTTACCTGTGCGATAATCGGCCTGTCCTTTCTGGGGGGCAGTTATATGGCGGAGGCATTCCGTGGAGGGCTGGAGGCGATAGGCAGGGGGCAGCTGGAATCGGGCCTCTCCATCGGGCTTTCGCGGGCCCAGCTTATCCGGTATGTGGTACTGCCCCAGGCCCTGGCAATAGCGGTCCCTGCCCTGGGGGCGAATGTGATTTTTCTATTGAAAGAAACCAGTGTGGTCAGCATCGTTGCCCTGGCGGATTTGATGTCCCTGGCCAAAGACCTTATCGGCTTGTACTACAAAACCAACGAGGCGCTTTTGATGCTGGTAGCCGGGTATTTGATTTTGATCCTTCCCCTTTCGGGATTATTCCGGTTTGCGGAAAAGAGGCTGCGCTATGCAGGATTTGGGAATTAAGGTTTTAATTGAAGGGGTAAACCTGCAGCGGATCCTGCTGGGCCTGTGGGTTACCGCCCGGATCGCCTTTACCGCCGTAATTTTTTCTACCGTCTTGGGTATCTTCTTTGGGATTCTTATGACCCGCCGGAATCCGGTTGTGCGGTTTCTCTGCCATTTTTATTTGGAGGCCCTGCGGATTATTCCCGTTCTGGTATGGCTTTTTATTTTTTACTTCGGCCTGGCCCGGAACTTTCATATAAACCTGAGCGGGGAAGCATCGGCGATCCTGGTGTTTACCCTCTGGGGAACCGCCGAGATGGGAGACATGGTCCGGGGCGCGGTTACCAGCATCCACAAGCATCAGTATGAAAGCGGCCATGCCCTGGGACTTTCGGAGGTCCGGTTGTACCAGTATATCATCATTCCCCAGGCGGTACGCCGTCTTATACCCGGGGCGATTAACCTTACCACCCGGATGATAAAAACCACCTCCCTAGTGGTGCTCATCGGCATTGTGGAAATGCTCAAGGTTGGTCAGCAGATTATTGAAACAAATTTTTTGAAGAGTCCTACTGCGGCGTTCTGGGTCTATGGGTTGATATTTTTTCTCTACTTTATGCTCTGCATGCCCGTGTCCCATTTATCGAGATATTTGGAACGGCGGTGGCAAAGTTGAGGCAGCTATGGCGGATACGATAATCAGGGATGCGGTAAAAACCGGCACGGTTAAAACCATTTCCAAAACGGTAGTGGTTCCCCAGGCGCCTCTGCTGGAGATTGCCCATCTGCGTAAGGAATATGACGGTATTCCCGTATTTACGGATCTTTCCCTGCGGATAAACAAGCAGGAAGTGGTGGTGGTTCTTGGTCCATCGGGCTGCGGAAAGAGTACGCTCCTGCGCTGCATGAACGGGCTGGAACCGGTTCAATCCGGACTGATCCTGCTGGACGGCGTGGTATTAAACACGGGAAAAACCGACTGGCGGTTTATCCGGCAGAAGATTGGCATGGTGTTTCAGAGCTATGAACTTTTTCCGCACATGACGGTGCTGGATAATATTCTTTTGGGACCGCTGAAGGTGCAGAAGCGGAAACGGAAGGAGGCCGAAGAGGCGGCCAGGATTTTGCTTGAACGGGTTGGTTTGTACGAGAAGCGCACCGCCTTTCCCCGGCAGCTTTCCGGGGGACAAAAACAGCGGGCCGCCATAATCCGCGCCCTGGTGATGGAGCCGGAAATAATGCTCTTTGACGAGATTACCGCGGCCCTGGACCCCGAGATGGTACGGGAGGTTCTGGATGTTATGCTGGGATTGGCAAAGAGCGGGATGACCATGGTCATTGTTACCCATGAAATGCAGTTTGCAAAAGCTGTCGCAGATCGGATCGTTTTTATGGATTCCGGAGAAATCGTCGAGGATAGCCCGCCCGATGATTTTTTCGCCAAACCTAAAACGGAACGGGGCTGCCGGTTTTTAAATATATTTCAATTTTAATTTTGGAGGACAGTATGAAGAAATTTATCTTCGGTGTTTTGGTTCTTGCCGCGGCGGTTTCGGCCTTCGCGGGCGGAAAAAAAGAAGCGGTCAATTCGATAGAAAAGATCAAGCAGGCCGGGAAGGTGCGGATAGGCGTTTTTGCGGACAAGCACCCCTTTGGTTATGTGGACGCGCAGGGTACGTTTCAGGGCTACGACGTATACTTTGCCCACCGCATCGCTAAGGATCTTTTAGGCGACGAGAACGCCATCGAATTTGTAACCGTGGAACCCGCAAGCCGGGTGGAGCATCTTGAGTCCGACAAGGTTGACATCATCCTTGCCAACTTTACCGTAACCCCCGCCCGGGCGGAGGTGGTTGACTTTGCCCTACCCTATATGAAGGTTGCCCTGGGCATCGTTTCTCCGGACTCGGCGCCCATTACGGAGATCTCCCAGTTAGAGGGAAAAAAACTTATCGTCATCAAGGGCACCACCGCGGAGACCTATTTTACGGAGCACTATCCCCAGATCGAGCTGGTAAAATTCGATCAGATCTCCGAAGCCTTTAATGCGCTGAAGGACGGCCGGGGCGCGGCGCTGTCCCAGGACAACACCCTTCTCTTTGCCTGGGCTATTCAGAACCCCGGTTTTTCCACCCGCATCGGTTCCATCGGCAGCCTCGACACCATTGCCCCGGCGGTACAAAAAGGTAACCAGGCGCTGCTGGCTTGGCTTAACCAGGAGATTAGTTCCGGCATCGGGCCCAATTTTTTCCACGATGATTACCGGGCTACCCTGCTCCCCGTTTACGGCGATACCGTTGATCCCGAATCAGTGGTGGTTGAGCAGGGTGTGGTAAAATAGGAAAGACAGGAGACCACCGGATGCTACCCGTAAACAGTTTTATTCTTCGGAATGAAGGGCAGCGGGCTTATTTGTGTTGACGCTGCCATGCCTTTCCCTCGGGCCCGCCACGGTAATAACGCATCGGGCCTGATTGGGGTTTTAGCTATGTCCGGGTTATATCGTCCCATCCACCGGACAGTAGGGTAAATCGAATTTCAGGGTGTCCGGGTATTTGATGCCGGCGCCGGTGTTCAGCAGAACCGTGGTTTTTTCCGCTTTTAGCCAGCCCGCGTCCCGCAGTTTTTTAAGACCCGCCATTGCCGCCGCTCCCTCGGGACAGACAAAGGTTCCTTCCAGTGAGGCCAATTCCAGAATAGCGTTGGTGATTTCGTTTTCACTCACCGCGACGGCGCAGCCTTCGGTCTCGTAGATGGCTTTTAGTACCAAAAAATCCCCCAGGGCTTTGGGGACATTGATGCCGAAGGCGATGGTTTGGGAATGGGGGAAAAATTCGCTTTCCCCCGCTTTTTTCCGGTAAGCCTCCACAATGGGAGCGCAGCCTTCAGCCTGGACCGCCACAAGCCGGGGCAGTTTGTCCCCGATCCAGCCCAGGCGGCGCATTTCCAGCAGCGCCTTGTAAATTCCGATAATCCCGACGCCGCCGCCGGTAGGATAGGCGATAATATCCGGAACCTGCCAGTCCAGCTGTTCCACAATTTCATAACCCATGGTTTTTTTGCCTTCGATGCGGTAAGGTTCCTTTAACGTGCTGACATCGTACCAACCGTTGGCCGGGATGGAGCGGGCAAGGATTTTTCCGCAGTCGCTTATAAGCCCCCGGACCAGATGAACCTGCGCTCCGGCGGCGACACTTTCGTTCCGGGTAATGAGGGGCGCGTCCTCGGGCATAAGAATATGCGCCGAGATACCGGCCCGGGCGGCATAGACGGCCCAGGCCGCGCCGGCATTGCCGTTGGTCGGCATGGCCACATCCCGGACCCCCAGTTCCTTTGCCTTGGATACTCCCACCGCCGCGCCCCGGGCTTTGAAGGTCCCGGTGGGAATAATGCCTTCATCCTTCATATACAAATTACCCAGATCATATTTCCCGGCGATCCGGGGCAGGGGCGTGAGGGGCGTAAATCCTTCTCCCAGGGAAACGATATTTTCGGAGTCCAGCACCGGCAGCAGTTCCGCATACCGCCAAAGCGTGGCCGGGCGGCTTTTGATGATCCCGGGATTAACGGTTTTGGCCGCCCTCTCCGGATCATATTCGGCCAGCAAGGGGGATCCGCATTGACAGAGATGCTGCAACTCCCGGTGATTGTAGGGTTTGTTACATTTTGGGCAAACAAGCCCGGTAATACAACTTTTGGTGTTCATGGATCTTCATTATAGCCATGGTTTTATGAAGCGTCAATTCCCCTTTCGCTTTCCGTATTCGCCGTACGCGCCTTTGTGGTCGAATTCTCTTTCTCCCTGTATCAATATTACCCCTTTACCGCACCGGCGGTAATGCCGGCAATGATCTTCTTGTTAAAAAAGATGAACAGCAGCAGCGGCGGGATGGTGATCAATACCACATTGGCAAAAAGCAGATTCCAGGAGCTGGCGTAACGGCCCATAAAATTGTAGAGGGTTAATTGGGCGGTAGGGTTTTGACCCCCCGGCAGAAAGTAAAGGGGATTTACAAAGTCGTTAAAAATGTTGACCGACGAAAGCACGGTTACGGTGGCGGTCACCGGCAGGAGCAGGGGAAAAATAATTTGTGAAAAGAGGCGCACCGAGTTACAGCCGTCCACATAGGCGGCCTCCTCAATCTCCCTTGGAATGGATGCGGTATAACCCCGGTAGAGCATGACCGTAAAGGGAATGTTCAAGGCAACCTCCACCAGGATCATCCCGAAAAGGGAACGGTATATGCCGATAACCTGCATAACCCAGATGGTAGGCAGAATGGCCGGGGGCAGCATGAGCCCCGTGAGGATGAGGAAGTTGATCCCCGTCATCAGCTTACTGGTCACCCGTTGGAGGATATATCCCGCCAGGGAACAGACGGCGATAAGCAGCAGGATGGAACCGGCGGTGATAATGATACTGTTATAAAAGGCCCGGATAAGCATATAGTTCTGGGTGGCGATCACCTCGGCGTAGTTTTCAAAATGAAAGGCGCCGGGCCAGTCCAGATTCATCAGCCCCGCTTCCCGGCGATCCTTGACGGAGTTGAGGAAGATAAAATAAAAAGGCGCCGCGAAGATCACCAAACAGAAAAACATGGCCCCTATATCGGTCAGCAGGATGTGGGTTTTTTTCTTCATATTTCAACCTCCCGGCGGATGAGAAAGTTATAGAGGGGAAAAACAATAAGGCCGATCATGATGAGCATTACCACATTACCCGCAGTGGATAAGCCGTAGAATCCGTAGGCGTACTGTTTATAAATTATTGAAGCCATCGTATCGGTGGCAAAACCAGGACCGCCCTTGGTCATGGTCCAGATTAAATCGAAGGTACGGATCCCCCCGATAAAGGCAAGGATGATGACGGTGTTTATGGAAGACCGCACCAGGGGCAGGGTGATGTTTTTAAACCGCTGAAATCCCCCGGCCCCGTCAATGGACGCCGCCTCGTAGTAGGTTTCCGGTATGGCCTGGAGCCCCGCAATATAGATCACCGTGGCGACCCCGACCCCTTTCCATACGTCGGTCATGATCACCGAAAGAAGGGCGATACTGGTGTTCCCCAGCCAGTCCGGTCCCGCAATGCCCAGACCCGCCAGCAGGGTATTAAAAAGGCCCCGGGTGGGATGCATCAGGGCGCTAAAGGTGAGTCCCACCGCGATGGTACTTACCAAATTGGGAAAAAACAAAATTGATCGGATGATATGCTTTGTTTTTATGGATGAGGTGAGGAGTACCGCCAGCCCCAAGCCAAAAACCGCTTTAAAGCCGCAGGTTAGTACGGCGTACAACAGGGTGTTCTGCACCCCGATGCGGAGACTGTATTCGGAAAAAAAGGTTTTAAAATTATACAACCCTGCAAAACGAAAGTCCGTCAAGGTCCAGATGGTCATGCTGAAAAAGAACGAGATGATCGTGGGAAAAATAAAAATAACGGTATAGATAATCACGAGGGGCGTTAAAAACCAGACATTGTAGATCCTGCTTTTCAATTTGTATACTCCGGTTAAAACTAAATTACATGACATGGAGAAAAAGCAGCGAAGAAGAATAGTTAACCACAAAGGCGAAAGCAAAGAAGGAAGAAAAAATCGATCCTTATTCGCCTTCTGCGCCTTTGCGGTTTTTCTTAATCAGCTCTTTTAATCTTTACCAGGTCCTACCAACCGGGCAAGTTCAACTGAATCGCCTGTTTCTGCACGTCCGCGTCATAGGTCGCTGCTGCTGCCCGTGGCTCGGTGATCCCGGTACCAACTTCAACGCAGATCTGCTCCAGATTGGGGCCCTTGAGCGGTGACTCAAATTCCAGGGCCGGGGCGGTTTTACCCGCATCAAAGTAGGGCTGCATTTCCAGTACCGCGGGATAGGAATCCGCGGGGAGTTTGATCCCCTTGACGGAATAGGGGCCCTCGGGCTTTATCTTGGAACTGTAGATATCGATCCCCTCCTGAGAGATATAAAATTCCAGGATTTTCTTGCAGAGTTCCACATGGGGACTGTTCTTGTAAATATACCAGCCGTGGGATATCCATACGGTAAGGCCATGGTTGTTGGGATCATCCCCGGGCTGGCCGAATACGCCGATATCGTTGATATATTCAGGATAATTGACTTGGATAGTATTCAGAGCCATCGTCGTCATGGGCCAATGAGCGCCCTGGCCGGTAGCGAGCATTTCAGCTCCCTGATCATAGGTGGTGGCAAGCATATCCTTGTTCAAGTACTTCCGGGTTTCCCAGAGTTTCTCAAAACTCCGCAGGGCCGCAGGGGTCGTGGCGATCTTTACCTTGTTGGCGGTATAGTCAGCGGGGTAGTTGGGCAGGGCTGCTTTCACATTATACTCATCCGCTAAGACAATAAGCTGAGAAGTCCAGGTGTCCTTATAGGCTCCGATGAGGGCGGTCTTTCCAGCTGCCTGGATTTTGTCCAAATTAGACAGAAGGTCCTTCCAGGTATGGGGTACCTGGAGGCCGAGTTCCCGGTATATCCGCTTGTTGTAGAGCCAAGCGCCGACAGTGGTGGAGCCAAAGGGTACAGCGTATACGCGGCCCTTTGAAGAAGCGGCAATTTTAAAGGAATCGGTTACCCGGGCCATCCAGGGCTCATCGGTCAGATCCACCATGTTCTGTTCAGGATTAAGTACATGAAACAGGGAACCGGTATTGTACAAAAAGATATCCGGCACATCCCCGGTGGCAAGCTGGGTTTTAAACATATTGGACCCCTCACTTCCACCGACCCCGATTTCCATTTGCAGTTCGAAGCCTAATTTCGCCGCCGCCACGTTCAGGACCGCCTCCAGGCTAGTAGAATAGTTGTCCTTATCGAGCGATATCTTAACCACCGGCTTTCCGGCGGACTTTGTACCACCGGAAGAAGATCCCTGGGAACCGCCTCCGGCATATGCCGCCAGACCAACGGCAAGGATCAAAAGAACAATCAAAATTTTTGTCTTCATTTTCAACCTTCTCCTTAAATAGTATTGAAAAAATTGTAAGTCCTTCATGCAGCCGTTGTATATGGAGGATATAATAATTGCCGCTGAAAAATCCAGCACAAATTACTTCCGTCAAAATTTTTTTGTAACCGTTCACAGTCCTATTGTACAAAATCAGAAAATATAGTAAAAATAAAATTATGATAAAGATGATTCAGCTTCCGGGTACTGAATTAAAGGTCTTCCCTATAGCCTTGGGTACCGCGAATGCGGGACTTGCCTACGATGGCACTGATGCTGACCGCCTGTTTGATCAATTTCTGGATCTGGGGGGCAGCATGATTGACACCGCTCGTATTTATTCTGACTGGGTTTCCCCGGAGAAGGGGCGGAGCGAGCGCGTCATCGGTGACTGGCTGCGCCGCGAGGGCAAGCGGAATAAAATAGTCCTCGTCACTAAGGGCGGACATCCGAATATGGACAATATGTACACAAACCGCATGGGGCAGAAGGATATGGAACACGATCTGGAGTTAAGCCTAAAAACATTGGGCGTTGACATTATAGACATCTACTTTTATCATCGTGATGATATCGGACAGTCCGCCGGAGAACTTCTGGAACGGATGGAGGGGTTTCGTAAGGCGGGCAAGATACGCTATTACGGCTGTTCAAACTGGAAAGCCGGACGTATGCTTGAGGCTGATGCTTATGCGAAGGAGCATAGCCTCCGGGGTTTTATCGCCAATCAAATGCTTTTTAATATTGCCAGTAAATATATGAACCCCTTTGGTGATAATACCATGGCTGCCATGGATGAGGCTATGCTTCGCTACCATTTGGAGTATCAGAATAATACCGCCATTCCTTATTTCGGAACTTGTAGCGGTTTTTTCCATTGGGTTGAGGCAGGTAGAGAGGAAGAGTTAAAAACCAGCCCCTATTATACACCTAAAAATATGGAGATCGCCAAGAAGATAAAAACCCTCCGGGAAAAATATCATGCGTCTATTTCCCAGATACTCCTTGGTTTTTATTTCACACAGAATTTTACCATAGTTCCGCTGATTGGCCCTTCAAAAGCCGCCCATCTTGAGGATGCCATGGGTAGTCAGGAAATTGATTTTGATGCGGGTGATTTCATTTTTTAGAGTATTGAAAAAATGATAAACCCCTCATTCAGCCGTTGTATATGGAGGATATAACAATTGCTGCTGAAAAATCCAACACAATTTGTTTCCACTAAAACATTACCGTTGCAAACACTAATTTTTCGTTCCCCTACGGAATGATAGCCGACACTACCGATCCCCATATCCCATATTCGCCTTTTTGGTTTTCGTAACGGGCGCAAAAGAAGGTTGTCATACCGGATTTGGAAGCGTCGAAGTTTACCAGTTCTTTTTTCCGGCGGGTAAAGCGATAATGCAGCAACTCATCGCCGGAAAGCGGCTCCTTCATCAAGCAATGCTTCATTCCGGCGGCCTGTTCCAGCGCCGCCCCGCCCTGGGGCATAACGCCCCGGTAAAGGGCGCAGTCGTAGTCGCCTCGGCTGTCCGGCGGTTTCGTCCCCGGAAGCGGTACAAGATGAACTATCAGCACATGGGGGCCGCCGGAGTAGGTGATGGTTAGGACGGGCTGTCCGGCGGGCGGCGGGACCAGGGTTGGGGTATTATCGGGTAAGGGCAGCAACAGGGTCGGAAGATCTGCCAGCGCCAAGGGCGACAGCAGCAGGAAATGTTTTTTGATAAAGCGGGCTTCGGTCTCCATCTCCTTGAAAACTTCGTTGCACTCAACCACGCTTGCCGCCGTCCGTTCCCCGCTTTTCACTACCGCCAGCATGCTTTTGGCGTTGGTGTCGGCGTTGGTCAGGCTGGTAACATTTGCCGGGGGAATGTTCCACGCCGATGCTTTGGTTTGGAACACCGTAAGCCAGGTGTCTACCAGGTGAATTTGTCCGTCCCGCGAACGGGGATACCAATCTGTACTCATTTGATTACCTCCATAAATATGAGCCCGTTTCAAACCCCGGTTGGTTTTTTATCGGCTCGGCTTGAGCCGTGACCTTGCGGGTTTGAGCCGTAGACCTGCGGGCTTGAGCCGCGAACCTGCGGGTTTTAGCCGTAACCTTGCGGACTTGAGCCGTGAACCCGCGGGCTTGAGCCGTAGACCTGCGGGTTGCAGCCGTGAACCTGCGGGCCGCACCCGCATTCCTGATTGCTATAACGATTAAAAATTATAAAACTGAAATTTTGCCGTTGTGTATGGAGGATGTAACAATCAATGCTGAAAAATCCGGCACAAAAGGAAAAAAGTGAATTGTTCCAAAGCGCCCCCATCATTACCTTGACAATGGTATCAGTATATAGTACCATAAAAACATGAATTCAAAGCAGCAAAAGACTTTTGAATTGATATTCAGAAATCCCATACCATCCAACATTTTATGGCCGGATATTGAAAGCCTTTTGACCGCTTTAGGCGCTGAAATATCGGAGGGAACGGGATCAAGATTACGGGTTAAACTTAAAGAGGTTCGGGCGGTGTTTCACCGGCCGCATCCCCGGAAGACAACCGATAAGGGCGCCGTTAGCTCTGTAAGAAGATTTTTGGAGAATGCGGGGGTTGAGCCATGATGGAGTATAAAGGATATTTAGGAACCGTTGAATATGACGCGGAAGCGAAATTGTTCCATGGTGATATTATAAATACCAGGGATGTTATTACCTTCCAGGGAACCACCGCGGCGGAGATCGAAAAGGCGTTTAAGGATTCCGTTGAAGATTATCTGGCATGGTGTAAAGAAGAAGGGGTGGAGCCGGAAAAACCCTATTCAGGAAAATTCAATCTGCGATTGTCACCGGAGCTGCATAAAGAGGTGGCAATAAAAGCCAGAAAACTAAAAATCTCAATAAACAGCTTCGTAGAAAAAGCTATCATTGATGAAATTGCCGCTGCACATTAGTCCTTGGTGAAATTCTCCATGGAAAACAGAGGGGATGCCGGACCCGGTATATGGTGTTGAAAAATCCGGCACAGGAATATACATGATCCCTTTTTATGGTATATTTATAGTAAGGAGACCGCATGGGTTGTTTTTGTTAAAATTCCTTCAATTTCAGATCCCATGTGTGTCCGGCCCATGGATAATCCAATAATCGATAATGAAAAATCCAGCAAAAATTGTTTTGGGGAAAAATTTTTCTATACAAAAAAAAATTCGTACCCTATAATAAGCTATGCGTTTCAGGTCCAGACTTATGATCAGTTATTCTCTTTTGGTTACCGCCCTTATAATAGTGATAGCCTTTATCTTCGAGATCTACAACCTGAAACACCTGGAAACCCTTACCCGCCAGGACCTGGATGTGCTTAGCAAAAATATGTCCCATCAGCTCGATGAAGCTGTGCGGCCCATGGTCTTTATCACCGAATTTCTCCTCTCCGACAGCAAGACCCTCTCCGCCATGACCACCCTTGCCCGGGCGGATCGGAGCGGACAGGGACATTCCCTTATTACCCAGGCAAAACAGGAGATCCGGACTGCCCTTTCCACCTATTGTAATAACGTGAATTTCCACCGGGTGTCTTTTTTTACCGAATACGGCGACCTCTTGAGCAGCAACCTTCAGTCGCCGACCATTCCCGATGGAGACGCCGCCCTTACCGGTATCCCCGACATCACCAGGGTGGATGCGGCCCAGGGCAGGGCGATCCTGTTCCCCGCTTATGACGACCCCTGGGATTACCGGAATCCCCGGCGGGTATTCAGCATAGTCCGGCTTATCATGGGCAATAACCGTGCCGCGTATATCGAAGTGCAAAAGCCGGAACATATTCTGGAGGACCTGTACCGCCTCAACAAGGATGGGGCGGTCAAAGTGGCGGTGATCAACGGCAGGGGGGAGGTGTTCTATTCGCAGCTTGGCGGCGATACCAACGCCGCACTGCAACAGTTGGTCAAAACCAAGCCCGGCTTGGAGGGGCCGCCGGTATCCAAAATAGGGGAAAACATCGCCGCTTCCTATTATTCCTCCTATACCGACACGTATACTATGGTCGTCCAGGGAAGGGAAACCATGGCCGCGGCGGTTAAAGACATCACCCGGGTTACCATAATCATGGCCCTGTTCATCTGCCTGGTATCGATCCTGGTGATCCGCTTATTATCCCTGCGGGTAACCGCTCCCATAGGGCAGCTTATCACCCGGATAGAGCAGACGAATTTGGACAACCTTGACCATGGTCCCGCTCGCGGGATGGTTATTGAATACACCGATGATGAATTTGTCCAGCTCTGTAACAGTTACAATCACCTGCTGAAGCGGCTTAACCACGCCCTCCGCCAGGAAGAACAGATGAGCCTGCTCCACCTGCAGGCGGAATTCGACGCCCTCCAGGCCCAGGTTAACCCTCACTTTATCTACAATGTGCTTAACGTTATATCCCACCGGGGGGTGATCAACCATGATGAGGAGATCTGCGGGATCTGCGAAAAACTCGCCTCCATGCTCCGGTATGCCGCGGGTACCTCCCAACGGCTGGTGACCATCCGGGAAGAACTGGACTACCTGGAGGGTTACCTCTACCTGCTCAAAACCCGGTACCGGGATAAGCTGGAATACACCATTGAGGTAGCGGAAGCGGTACTGGAACAACGGATCCCCAAAATCGTGTTGCAGCAGTTTATTGAAAATTCCATTACCCATGGGTTTAAAAATTCCCCCCGGATCATGGTCCTGTCGGTGCGGGGCTGGATAGCGGGGGATTACTGGTATATGGAGGTACGGGACAACGGCGGGGGCTTTTCCGAAACCGGGAAAGCGGCGCTGGAAAAGCGGATGGCGGAAATAAAAAGCCGGGTAGGGGAGGCAAATTTGAATTTGGATATCGGCGGGATGGGGCTGCTTAACATATACACCCGGTTTTTGATCTTATTCGGCGATACCGTGATCTTCCGGCTTGCCAATGCCGCGGAGGGAGCGGTGGTTACCATCGGCATGCAGAAAAGTCCCGAGCCGGTTACCCGGAATCTCCGGCTGCCGGCGCCGGCGGAAGGTTGAGGTATGTACCGTATCGTGCTGGTGGAGGATGAACCCGCGGCAGCGGAAAACATCCACGATATTATCCGGCTCTACTGCCCCCAATTTGAGATCGTTGCCGACGGGGACAACGGGGCGGCGGGCCTTGCCCTGGCGCAGGTTTACCATCCGGATCTGCTCCTCACCGATATCAGGATGCCCATAATGGACGGCCTGGAGTTGATCGTGCAGCTCCACCGGGAGCTGCCCCAGGTGAAAACCATGATCCTCTCGGGCTACCAGGATTTTGAGTATGCCCGGACCGCCCTGCAATACGGGGCCGCCGATTATCTCCTCAAACCCATAAGTCCCCAGTCAATGACCGTTGCGTTGAACCGGATCATTCCCCTCCTCAACGACGCCATAGGCCAGCGGTTGCTGCCCCTGGTCCACTCCCTCATCAATAACGAGCCCCCTGACCGGGAGGCCCTGAAAAAACAGTTCCCCGCTTCGGACTATACCGCGGCGATCAGCAGAAAAAACGGACTCCCGGGCCGGTTCCGCTGCAATATGTTTGCCCAGGCCCAATGCCGGGTTGAAGGGGAAACCATTGATATGTACGGACGGGATGAGATGGAAAACTTCCGTCTTGCATCCGGAGCCTCTTATTTTTCGGCTTCGGTTTTGGAAGCGGCAAATTGGCTGCACCGGGATGTACCGGGATACACCACCACCGTGGTGTGGCATGAGGCGTTTCCCATTGAGGAGCTGCCGGAAATAATCACCGCCCTCTATGCCGCCCTGGACCGCCGTTTGGTAATCGGAAAAACCCAGCTTATCGCCGTGGGCGCCCACCATGGTAAACAGCGCGTTAACTATCCCCCGCCCGACGGGGAACTCAAGCAGCGGCTCGGCTATTACCTCAAAGAAAACAAAATCGAGCTTGTCCGGTCTTTATTAGTGGAGCAGTTGAAAAAATGGGAAGCCCAGGGACAAACCCAATTATATGTGGAAGAAACGGTGCGGTCGATCTTTGATACGCTGCGCCGGGAATTTAAAAATTCCGCCGGGGATGAGGGCTTTGAATTTATGATCGACGACGCGTTTTTTTACGCCGCTTCCTATGAGGAACTCCGGGAGAGCCTGCTTTTCATTCTGGAAAAATTACTGCCCGACCCCCGGCAGCGGATCAGCAAGGTGGATACCCCTGAATTTTTTGAGCTTATCCGGGAATACCTCAACGCCCACGGGAACGAAACCGTAACGCTGCAATCGTTATGTAAACATTTTGGGATCTCCCAAACCTACATGAGCCGCCTTTTCAGAAAATATACGAGCCTTTCCTTTAACAATTATCTTACCTCCCTCAGGATCGAAAAGGCCAAGGACTATCTTTTGGAGAAAGACACCCTGATCAAAGATGCCGCCGCCCTGGCCGGCTTTACGGATCAGTTTTATTTCAGCCGTGTCTTCCGCTCCGTTACCGGACAATCGCCCTCAGACTATATCCGGATCAATACAACTTCATACTAAGTAATAGGCTGCTCCTGCCAGGGATACGCAAAGGAATAACTCCCGGAACCGAGTACCGCTGCTGCGCCACCCTTGGCCGGGGCAAAGGCTAGGCCGCCGATGCTGCCCGGTACTGCCCGAGGCAGGGTAAGTTCCGCTTCGGTGTTGGCCGGTATGGTCACCGATAGGGTGATCTTCCCGCCCGCGATCTCCCAGCGCAGGGCGATGAGGCCGTAGACCGATTCGTATGTGGTCTCCGCCCAGGTGATGCCGCCGCCGGGACAGGGCCGGAGTATGCTGTGGGCAAAGGCGGGGTTTTCCCGGTCCGTGTCCAGGCCGCCCACGGTACTGAACACCCAGTCGCTTATCGCGCCATAGGCGTAGTGATTGAAGGAATTCATGTCCGGGCTCCACATGGTCCCGTCGGGCTTTAGGCCGTCCCAATGCTCCCAGATCGTGGTGGCCCCCATGGTAACCTGGTAGAGCCAGGAGGGGAAATCTTCTTTTAGCAGCAGCTCATAGGCCAGATCCAGGCGGCCGTTATCCGCCAGGACCTGACACACAAAGGGGGTACCCACAAAGCCCGTGGTCAGATGATTGTTCTGCTCCCCGATAAGGGAAACCAGGGTATCCACGGTGCGTTGTTTATAGGCCGCCGGCACGAGGTCAAAGGCCAGGGAGAGGATGTGGGCGGTCTGGGTCGAGGCGGCGAGCCGCCCTGCGGGGGTAAAAAATTCCTTTTGGTAGGCTTCCCCAATATCCTCCCGAAGTTTTTGGTACTTCTTCGCGTCTTCTGTTTTGCCGAGGATCGCCGCCGACCGGGCCAGCAGGGAGGTGGAATAGGCGTAAAAGGCGGTGGCGGTCAGATCATTGGGGGTAGCACCGAAGTAACTGCCCTCTTTGGCATCCAGGGCAACCCAATCGCCAAAATGGAAACCGGTATTGAACAAAAGCCCGTCCTGGGCAACGCCGCGGATGTATTCAACCCATTTCTTCATGGAGGGGTACTGTTCCTCCAGGATCTCCCGGTCACCGAAATAGGTGTAGATGGTCCAGGGGATGATCACCGCCGCATCGGCCCAGGCGGTGGCCCCCGCTTCCTGGGTAATATTATCATCCACGTTGGCTATGTTTTTAAGGACATCGGGCACCACATGGGGAACCTGGCCGTCGGGAAGCTGGCTTATGGCAAGGTCCCGGAGCCATTTTTTGAAGAAGGGGGCGATCTCCATGAAGTAAGCGGCGGCCCGGCAGAAGATCTCCGCGTCCCCGGTCCACCCCAGCCGTTCATCCCGCTGGGGACAATCGGTGGGAATGTCCACAAAATTGTCCTTCATACTCCAGCGGACATTGTTGATAAACTGGTTGAGTTTCGGATAGGAACAGGTAAATTCCCCGGCGGGACGCATGTCCGAATAGATGGCGATTGCCTCAAAGTTATGAATATCCACCGTACCGGGGTATTCGTCAACGGCGATGTACCGGAAGCCCTGGAAGGTAAAGAAGGGCGCATAGGTTTCAGGCTCGCCGCCCTTGAGGGTGTATTCGATGGTCTGTCTGGCGCGCCGCAGATTTTCGGTGTAAAAATTTCCCGCCGCATCCAATATTTCGGCGTGGCGGAGCTTTACCCGGTCCCCGGCTTTGCCCTGCACCTTAAACCGTACCCAGCCTGATAGGTTCTGACCGAAATCGATCACCCGCTCCCCCTGGGGGGTGGTGAAAAGAGAAAGGGGTTTGAGGCGTTCCTGCTCCTTTACCGGGGGGCCGTCCTGGGGCCGCAGGATCCCCGTGTCCCTGCTTTCGACCGCAGCGGGCTTCCAGCCGGTCCCGGCGAAACCGGGCCGGTCCCAGCCGGGCTGTTCCAGCCGGGCGTCATAGGTTTCGCCGTGGTAGATCTCCGAATACACCACCGGGCCCGGCGCCCCCTGCCAGCTTGCGTCGGTGGGGATAAACTCCACCCTGCCGTCGTCGTACTCCACCCGGAGCTGGGCGATTACGGCGGTACGTTTTCCAAAGACGTTCCGCTTGCCAACCCAACTGGCGAGGTCCCCCTTGTACCAGCCGGGGCCCACCATCAGGCCCAGGACATTGGCTCCGGGGCTCACGGCGTCCGTTACTTCATAGGTTTGAAAGAGGATGCGTTCCCGGTATTCTGTCCAGCCGGGACTCAACACCTCGGCCCCTGCCCGGCGGCCGTTCACCACAGCCCGGTATAATCCCTTGGCGCTCACATACAGCCGGGCGGACTTGATGCCGGCGGATAAAACAAATTCCTTCCGCAGCAGGGTCCCCGCGGAACTTGCCCCGGCGTTTTCATCCTCGGCGCTGATAAAGACCGCCTGCCACTCATCGGCCCTGAGCAGGGTGGTTTCAAAAAAGGCAGTTTCGCTCCAGGGGCTTTCCGCGCCCTGGTTGTCCCAGACTTTTACCCGCCAAAAATACCGTTTCGCCGATTCCAGGGGCGCACCCCCATACGGTACCAGGTGGGATTCCCGGGAGGGGACCTTCCCGCTTTGCCAGAGGAGAGAACCGAATCCGCCATCCAACGCAGCTTCAATCGTATAAGCGCTTTGCTTGACCCCTTGGCCATCGGATTCAATTTTCCAGCTAAACCGGGGCGTACCGGTACCCACATCAATCGGATTAGTCCGATATTCTACCCGAAGATCCTTCAAACGTACCATAAGTTCCTCCATGATGGAATGATACACCCCGCCGGCTCCGGCCGGTCAATGAATAAATCAATACTTCCTCATAGAATAATCTAAAGTGGTCTTAAAAAAAAGTACGTTTTGAAACCAACGGGTCTTCACATACGGAATTAAGACGAATTAAGAAATTTACCACGAAGGCGCAGAAGGGAAGAAGAGTTAAGAGAGGAGATAGGAGATAGGAGAGTGAAGAATTGAAGCGTGTAATCACGAACTATTGACAGGCTCTACACGTCCTTTGCTCCGATATTCCGCTTATGCCCCAACGGGAAGAAACACCTCTCCTCATTCCTCTCTCCTAACTTTTCTTCCTTTCCTTCTTCGCCTTATTCGCCTTTGTGGTTATTTCTTCCTCTTTGTTCGTGGTGTTCGGGAGGTTCGTGTTTTTTCTATCTTTTGCTCCGATATTCCGCTTATGCCCCAACAGGAAGAAACACCTCTCCTCATTCCTCTCTCCTAACTCTTCTCCCCCTTCTTCGCCTTTGTGGTTATTTCTTACTATTTCTCTCCTTTGTTCGTGTGGTTCGTGGTTAACTTCCCGTTTAAATTACCGAAGCCAAAGCCCCGATCAGGGTACTCCGAACCGCCCCGGGGCCGGCAAAAAGTTGCTCGAAATAGGTCTCTACCTGCTCTCCAAGCCCTGCTTCGTAAAGGTTCACCCCAAAGATTGCCGGATTGGACAGGATCGGTTCCAACCGTTGGTGGAAGGGGCCCTTTTGCCCCAGGCTGATATCGGCGACCGCGGGGTAGAGGGTTTCGTAGAGGGGATCGGGGCTTACGGTAAAGGCCGCGCCCTGGTCGTCCAGACCCCGGAGGTAACGGAGCCAAGCCGCCAGCACCAGGGGGATGAGTTTCAGGTCCCCCACCGTTCGCGTGGGGTCCGCCAGGTAGGCCTTGATGGTTTCGCCGAAACGGATGGAAATTTTCTGGGAGGTGTCGGTGGCGATCCGCTGGGGAGTATCGGGCATAAAGGGGTTGGGAAAGCGGACCCGCAGCACCTCATCGATGAACTGTTTCGGCGAAAGGATCCCGGGGTCCACCACCACGGGAAGCCCCTCACCATAGCCGATCTGTTCCACCAGCTTTACCAGATCCGGGTCCTTCATCTCCTCGCTGATCTTGGTATAGCCCAGGAGACAGCCGAAGACCGCCAGGGCGGTATGCAGGGGGTTAAGGCAGGTACAGACCTTCATCTTTTCCACCCGGTTTACCGTGTCCCGGTCGGTGAAAAGGACCCCGGCCCGTTCCAAAGCGGGGCGTCCCGCGGGAAAGGCGTCTTCGATCACCAGGTACTGGGCCTCTTCGGCGTTCACAAAGGGGGCGATGTAGGTGTTTTTTGCGGTAACCTGCCCCGCGGTGTCGGTAAAGCCCAGGGCTTCCAGCATCTTCCGGACCCCTTCATCGGGCCGGGGGGTGATCTTGTCGATCATGCTCCAGGGAAAGGAAACCTGCGCGGGGTCCCGGATATAGGCCAAAAAGCCCTGGTCCGCAAGGCCCTTTTCAACCCACTGTACCGCAAAGGGTTCCACCCCCCGGAAAAGTTTATCCCCGTTATGGGAACAGTTATCCATACTCACCAGGGCCAGGGGGAGTTTCCCCGCCCGGTACCGCTCATAGCAGAGGGCGGCCAGGCGTCCCAGGTAGCTTTTGGGCGATCCGGGCCCCTCTTGGAAATCGGCCTCCACCTCCGGGAACAGGCCGCCCCGGCCCTGGAGGCTGTAACCCTTTTCCGTGATGGTAAAACTCACCATCTGTAGGGACGGGGAACGGAAGATGCCCCGCAGGGCCTCAAAATCCTCACGGGTGTCCAGACGTAGGGCTCGGGCAATACTGGCGATCACCCGTTTTTCTATGGTACCGTCCGCCTTGAGGGTCACCGCCAAACTCAGATTGTCGTAGGGCAAAAAGGCCCGATCAATGATCTCCCCATCGTAACCCTCGGCCACGATGATGCCGGTTTGTTCGATCCCCTGTTCCAGCAGCGTCTGCTGCAGGGCCGCGGGAAAGGCCCGGAAAATATTCCCCGCCCCGAAATGTACCCATTGGGGCCTTTCCCCGGTGGCCCGGATCATGGCATCCCGATCAAATTGCGGCAAAAGAAACCCCGCCTTTTCCCAGACCGCTTTGTTCTGTAAGTCCGCATTGTTCAGTTTCATAACTCACCCTTCACTTTTTATCTCCCTTTGACATTTTATCAATCGCTTCCCATAACCCGTTGAGATAGGTTGCTCCCAGGGCCCGGTCATAGAGGCCATAGCCGGGCATGGAAACCTCGCCCCAGATGGCCCGGCCGTGATCCGGCCGAATGGGACCGTCAAAGCCGATGTCGTAAAGGGCTTTTACAATGGCAAAAATATCCATGGAACCGTCGCTGGAAAGATGGGCGGCTTCCTCAAAATCGCCGGGAGCGTTGTGGCGCAGGTTCCGCACATGGGCAAAGTGGATGCGGCCTTTGAGGGCCCGGATGATATCGGGAATGTCATTGGCGGGATTAGTCCCCAGGCTCCCGGTACAAAGGGTAACCCCGTGGTGAACATCGTCCACCAGGCCCACCAGCCGCAGGAGCTTTTCCTTATCCGTCACGATCCGGGGCAGACCGAAAACCGGCCACGCGGGATCATCGGGGTGAATGGCCATATTGATGTGATACCTATTGCAGACCGGCATGATCCGTTCAATAAAATATTTCAGGTTGGCAAGGAGTTTTTCGCCGTCTATGTCCTTGTACATGGCAAAAAGTTCCTTCAGCCTGCCCAAACGCTCCGGCTCCCAGCCCGCAAGGACATAGCCCTTGGACTGGGCGCTGATGGAATTGGTCATGGCGTCGGGATCAATGGTATCAATGATTTTTTGATTATAGGCCATGGTGGTACTGCCGTCGGCCCGCTTTTTCGCCAGATCCGTGCGGGTCCAGTCAAAGACGGGCATGAAGTTGTAACACACCAGGTGGATGTCCGCCTGTCCCAGCCGTTCCAGGGTGGTGATATAATGCTCGATGTACTGTTCCCGCTCCGGGGCGCCGGTCTTGATGGCGTCGTGGATGTTGACGCTCTCGATCCCCGCAATGGAAAGCCCCGCGGCCTCCACTTCTTTTTTCAGGGCAAGAATGGCGTCCGTTTCCCAAACCTCCCCCGGCAGCGTCCCGTAGAGGGTAGTGATAACTCCCGTAACACCGGGCACTTGCCGGATCTGTTCCAGGGTAACGGAATCGTAACCGGGTCCGAACCAACGCATGGTCATTTGCATAAAATACTCCTCAAAAAATACAAAATTATCCCCTTTACCGTAAACTTTCCCCAAACAAAAGTTTTGGGAATATCGCCCCCTTACCCAAATATCATATTGGGGATCCAAAGTACCAGACCAGGGAGGAATACCAGGATCGCCAGTTCCAGCAGCACCGCCGCCAGAAAGGGCAGGCTCGCCTTGGTGTACTCCTCCGGGGGACAGTTAATAATGCCGCACACCGTGTACAGGGCCGATCCAATGGGCGGGGTCATCACCCCCAGGGTGACGACGGTCGCCATCAGCACCCCAAAGTGGACCGGATCAATACCAACGCTTTTTACCATGGGGAGGAAAATCGGCGTTAAAAGGAGGAAGTTCACGTTACTGTCCACGAACATACCGGTGATAAAAAGGAAGCCCAGCATGATAAGCACCAGGATCTGGGGATTATCGGTGATGCCGAAGATTAGGTTGCTCAAAACCACCGGCAGCTTTACCCAGGTGATGGCGTAGCTGAAGGGACCGGACATGGCGATGATCAGCATGATGGCGCCGTTATCTTTCAGGGTGGTGATCAGGGCCTCCTTGAAATTTTTCCACGTCAGTTCTTTATAGACAAACCTGCCGATGATCAGGGCGTAAACCACCGCGAAGGCCCCGGATTCCGAAGGGGTGAACACCCCGAAGCGGATCCCCACGATGAGGATCACCGGGAAGAGCAGCGCCCAGATAGACTCTTTCAGGTTTGCGCCGATTTCTCCGAAGGTCAGCCGGGGGGCGTCCGGCTTGGGGGGATCGTAGCGCTTGATTCGGGAGGTAAGGCTGGTGGTGGCCATTAAAAAGACCATCATGAGAATGCCGGGGATGATCCCCGCCGCAAACAGCCGTCCGATGGAAACCTCCCCCACAAAGCCGAAGATGATGAGCCCCAGGCTCGGGGGGATGGTGGCGGTGATTAGGGCGGTGATGCAGTTCACCGCGCAGATATAGCCCTTGCGGTAACCGAGGCGCATCATCTCCGGGCCCAGGATCCGGGTCTCCATGGCGGCGTCGGCGGTGGCGGACCCGGAAACGCCGCCCATGAGGGTACTCATCACCACGCTGATCTGGGCGGTGCCCCCATACATGCGCCGGGTGACCAACCGGGCCAGGCTCAGGAGCCGCTGGGTGATCCCCGACACGTTCATCAGGTTCCCCGCGAAGATAAAGAAGGGCACGGCGAGAAAGGCGAAGGATTGGCTCTGGGACACGATCATCTGGGTGGCGGTCTCAAAATTGAGAAACTCCACGGAAGAAAAATACGCGAACCCCGCGATGCCGATCACAAAGGCGATAGGCATACCCAGTACGAGAAAAACAACAAAACAGATGAGCAATAAGGTCATTCCGCGCCTCCTGTTGTTTCGTTTTTGTTGGAGTCCGCATTGAAGTTCAAAATACTGCGCCTGATTTTAAGCATGGTGGATACGACCATGGACAGGGCGGTAACCACAATGCTTAAGGTAACCAGGGAATAGGGAATCGGTATGGATTGATATTTTCGGACCCGCTCGGTTATCGCCAGGCGGATACCGAAGACCATGATGACCACCAGGGCGCAAAGGATAATGATATAAAGCAGTATTTCTACGATCTTTTGAATTTTCCGGGGAAAGCGGCGGGTCACCAGATCAACCCCTACCAACTGACCGCTCCGCCAGGCGATATCCGCCCCCAGGAAAGCCGTCCATGCCAGCAGGAACATGGCAAGATCGATGTTCCAGGACATGGAAATCCGGAAAAAACGCAGGATGGCGGACAAAAACACAAAGGCCACCAAAAATATAAAGCCGGTCCCGCAAACAACCACTTCGGCTTTACAAAGGGCGTGATACAGTTTTCGCATAAAATCCACCTTTAGTTAGAGAGAAGTTAAAAGTGAGGAGTTAAAAGAGAGGAGTGAAAAATTAAAAGTGAGGAGTGAGGAGTTGAACGTGAGGAGCGGAGCAAATATCCCATTCCTCTCTCCTAACTCCTCTCTGTATCAACTCTCCTCTCCTGCCTTCTCTCTCCTAACTCCTCCCTTTATCAACTCCTATCTTCTCCCTCCTAACTATAAATTCCTCTTACAGTCCCAATTCTCTGAACAGCCGGTCCTTGAGTCCCGCGGAGAAGCCCAGATCGTTGTTGGTGTACAGCGGGGCAATGGCATCCTGGAATTCTTTCAGGCTTACTTCGGTGATGGTGACGCCCTTGTCTTTCATCTGCTGATAGTAGGTGGCTTCTTCGGACGCGATAATCTGGCTGTACTTCTGGGCGGTTTCCCGGATGGTATCAAGGAAAATTTTCCGGTCCGCTTCGGGCATCGAAGTGAGCAGCTTGGTGGAACAGACAAAGGATGACTGGAGCATATAGTGTTTGGTCAGGGCCAGGTACTTGGTAACTTCGTAAATAGCCGAGCCATAGGCGGTGGCGACCTGAACCTCGCAGCCGTCCAGGGTTTTTTGCTGGATGCCCGGGAGTACTTCGCCCCAGGATATGCCGATATTGGCAAAGCCCAGGTACTTGGCCAGGGCGTTACCGATATTGTTGCCGAAGCCCCGGATCCGCAGCCCCTTAAGGCCGGCAACGCCGTTGACCGGGGTGGTGGTGTAGAAACTGCGGAAACCGTTGTACATGTCCGCCACAAAGGTAATTCCCTGGGCTTCGAGTTTGGCCTGCCACTCTTTGAAGATCGCCGTATCGGGCAGCTTCTCCAAAACCGCCATATCCGTCAGCACATAGGGGGCCATCAGGATGTTGAGGTCCGGGATATTGAACTGGCTCGCCAGCCGTCCGGGGTCGGAAGGAACCACCAGGGGCACGCCGGTTTTCGCCTGGGTCACCAGGTCGTCGGTGTTGGCCGACAGGGCGCCGTTGACCTGCACATCGGCCTGGAAGCGGCCCGTGGCGTTCAGCTTGTCCGCTACTTCCTGCATCATCCGGCTTTGGCCGGTGGTGGCCGCCTCGGTTCCCGCAAAGATAACAGATATCTTCGCCGCGCCCCCGCTCGATGATCCGCCCTGCTGGCCGCCGCCGGCACATACGAGACCCGCGGTGATAACCATCATCAGGGCCGTTAAAAGCATCTTCCGTGTCATGTTCATACATTTCCTCCAATCAATTTTTAACACTCCCAGGGAGCATTATGCAAGTATTCTATCATGCTTGTATGCCAGGGTCAAATAAAATTTTTTAAATACTGCCGTTCCCTCGATCCTCCGGGCCATGGCTCACTCGAAGGAAAGCGCCACCTTGCGGATCTCCGGGTCCCCGGAGTCGATCCGTTGGAAGGCTTCGATGGCCTCGGCAAAGGGAAATATATGGGAGACTTGCCCCTCAATCGTAATTTTACCCGCTTTGTAGGCGTTGATCACCTCCTCAAATTTGTGATTCTGCAGCCGGGACCCCCGGATATCCAACTCCTTGGCGGTGATCTTAAACTGCTGTACCGGGGAGGGCTCCTCCAAAAAGGCCATGGTGATCACCCTGCCGGCGTTGCAGGTAAGGTCCGTGAGCAGAGGCAGGGAACCGGGGAAGCCCGCGGCATCAATGGAAACCGTGGGGCCCCACCGGGTGTATTCCTTTAATTTTGCGGCCAGGTCCTCCTTCTTGGAATTGATGATCCGGGACACCCCCAGGGCTGCCGCTTCCTCCAGACGTTGATCCACCACGTCGGACACGATGATCCGGGCGCCGGTCAACAGTACCGCCTTAATCAGGCTTTTCCCCAGCGCCCCGGCGCCGAGGATGAAGACGATGTCCTCTTTGGTGATCTGCGCCCGGGAGCAGGACTGGAAGGCGATGCTCATGGGTTCGATCATCACCGCATCGGTAAAGGCAAGCCCTGAGGGGAGGAGGTGCATGGCCTCCTCCCCGGCGGTAACATACTCCCGGTAGCCGCCGTCGATATGCACCCCCCGCACTTTCATATTACAGCAGATATTGGGCCGGCCTATTTTGCAGGGGTAACATTCCCCGCAGGCAACGATCTGGTCGATGATCACCGGGTCCCCGGCTTTCACCTTGGTAACCTCCTTCCCGGTTTCAACCACCACCCCCACGATCTCGTGGCCCATCACCCGGGGGTAGGTCGCCACCGGGGAGGTCCCATGGTAGATATGCACGTCGGAGCCGCAGATACCGGCGGCCTTCATCTTAACCAGCACATCCCTGGGGCCCTCGATTTTTGGCTCCTCCACATCGATCATTTTGAGAACCCGGGGTTTTTCCGTTAGCAGTTGTTTCATACTTCAGCCTCCAATCCATTTAAGCGGAATAGTGACAAGCTGGGGCAGCAATATCAGCAGATATACCATGATGACCTGGAAAATATAATAGGGAATAACCGGCCCCAAAAGTTCCTCCATTTTGACTTTTCCCGTGGCGCAGGCGACGTTGAGTACCGGTCCCACCGGTGGGGAGGTCAGGCCCAGCACGTTTGCCAGGGTAAACACCACCCCAAAGTACACCAGGTCGATGTGGGCGGCCTTGAGCAGGGGCAGCATGATCGGGGTCATGATCAGAATGGTAGGCACCACGTCCACGCAGGTTCCCATCAGGATAATGATCGTCTGCAGCACCACGTTGAGGAGCATGGGTCTGCTTACCAAGGGGCTGAGGGAAGCGGTTATCAGTTGGGGAATCCGGGAGATGGTGAGGAAATACGCCGCAACCTGGGCGGCGGCGGCAAGGAACATGACCACCGCGGACATCTTCGCCGCGGCGATAAACGCCTGAAAGAGATTTTTCGGCGTAAGTTCCCGGTATACGAAGACCCCGATGATGAGGGCATAGACCACGGCCACAACGCCGGCTTCGGTGGCGGTAAATATGCCGCCCCGCAGTCCGAAAAGGATGATGAGGGGGAGCAGCAACGCCCACAGGCCGTCAAAAAATATCTTTATCGTTTCCTTAAGGGTTGGCTTGGGCGCGTCGGATTTTATCGCATCCTTGCGGGAAACGACATACCAGACAACGCTCATCCCGATGGTGAGATAGATTGCCGGGGCTATCCCCCCCATGAACAGGGATTTGATTGACACCCCCGCGGCCACGCCATAGACGATCATGGGGATAGACGGCGGCATAATGGGGGCCACGATGTTCGCGCTTGCCACAAGGCCCGCAGCCTTCGCCCGGTTATACCCCGAATTGGCCATCATGGGGATAAGGATCGCCCCCAAAGCCGCGGTGCTTGCCACGGCGGAACCCACAAGGCTCGCAAACATGAGGCAGGCGAGGATCGTCACATAGCCCAGTCCGCCCCGAACCCGTCCCACAAAGATGTTGCAGAAGGCGATGATCCGCTTGGTAAGGCCCCCCTTGTTCATCAATTCCCCGGCCAGCACAAAAAACGGCAGGGCCATCATGGTGACGCTGTCGGTTCCCCGCATGAGCTGGGCGGCCACGGTCTGGGGGTTAGTCGCGTTCCCCCCCATGGCCAAGGCGGTGGACACCCCCGAGAGGATGAGGGAGAAGGCAATGGGAAGCCCCAGCATTATCGAAATAACCAGGGAAGCCAAAAAAACAGACGTATATAAAGCAACCATAGTGTTCCTCCTCCTTATTGCACATCCGCGGTCTGGGGTTCTTCGGCGTCATCCCGAATTTTGATGAGATCGGAAACCGGTATTTTCAGGATAAGCAGCCGGAACAGATTTGCCAGGGCGATGATGCTAATGGCAATGCCGGTTATAAGCCCCGATGTATAAACAAGAAAAGTCGGGAATTTGGTGGCTACCCAGTTGTCATTCAAATTCTGGAGAACCAGCCCCCAACTTCCCTGGGTTAAAATGACCATGAGCCAAATGATACAGATCTGCACCAGGGCATAAATAATTTTTTGGCAGATAACCGGTACCCGGTTCAAAACGCTGTCAATAAGAAGATGGCGGTTGTCCCGCATGGCCCCAATGGAACCCAGATACACGAGGTATATGAAACAAAGCCGGGCGATTTCCTCGGACCACGCAAAACCCTTGCTGAACAGATACCGGAAAACCACATTCATAAAGACAAGGACTATCATGACCGCCAGAAAAAAGGCAATGAGAATTTCAATGCCCCTGAAAAGGGTATTCAAAAACTTTTTCAACAAACCCCCCTTAATTATTAGTGAAGAGGGAGAAGGTAGGAGTGAGGAGTTTAAAAGTGAGAAGTGAGGATTCTACGTTCCCCCTAACTCCTACTTAACTCCTAACTCCTCTCTCCTCACTTCCCCCTCTCTCCTCACGTTAATTCCTAACTTCTCTCTCCTAACTCCTGCCTTTAACCCCTACTGGACTGCTTTAATCCGGTCGGTCAGGGGCTTTGCCCAGGCGTGTTGTGCGAAAAGCTGGTTGGTAAGGGGCTGGAGCATCTGGATGATCCGCGCCTGATCCGCCGCGGTGGTGGGGGTTACCGTTACGCCCTTGTCCTTGAGGAACTGCCGGTCACTGTCCACACTCTTGATATAGTCATCCCAGGCTTTTGCTGCCGTGGCCTTGGCCGCGTCGCTCACGATCTTCTGCTGGGCAGGGGTGAGTTTATCGTAGAAGGGGGCGCTGACCACGATCTCCAGGGTGGCGATGATGTGGTTGGTCTCGTAAAGGTATTTCTGCACTTCATAGAAGGCTTCACTGATGACCGTTACCATGCCGTTATCCTGTCCGTCCACCACGCCGGTCTCCAGGGCGCTGAAGAGTTCTCCCAGGGGGATAACCTGGGCGCTGGCCCCGAGGTTTTCCGCGATCCCTACGTGGATGGGGTTACCGGGCATCCGGAACTTCTGGCCCTTGAAATCGTCCACCGAGGTGAGTTTTTTGTTGCTGGTAAAGGTCCGGGCGCTGTTCGGTCCCCAGGCCAGCATATGTACCGTGGGGAATTTCTGGTGGAATTCCGTGTTGATCTCCTCGGCAATGGAACCGGTCCAAACCTTCTTTGCGTGGCTCAGGTCCCGGTACAGGAAGGGCCAGTCGGAGATCATCATGGTGGGGTATTCCTGGTTCATGGGGGTACCGACGATGGCGACCTCAATGGTCCCGTTCCGGACACCGTTCCAGAGATCGGCTTCGTTTCCGAGGGTACCGGAGTGGTATATGTCCACCGTCAGGGCGCCGCCGGAGGCGCTTTCAATCTGGGGTTTGAATACCGTGTCCAGGGCCGCCGCCATGGGATGGCTGGCGCCCCAGTTGTCCCCGACCTTGATGGTCAGCTTTTGCTGCGCGGCGGAACCACTCGATTGGGCTCCGCCCCCGGCAAATACACTTCCGGCGGCAATCAAAACCGCCAGAACCGCCAATAAAAACCGTCTGGTAATGTGCATGCTTTCCTCCTGAAAAATTGAATTATAAGTATGGTAGCATGGTAGTATTCAGCCGTCAAGTTTTTTTTACGTTAATTCAGGACAAAAGTCTTTGTATCCCGTATAAAATATAAATGCATTTACCCCGGATTAAATATATAGAAATAGCGGGTTTGAAGAGAATTCACCACGAACCACACAAACCTCACGAACAAAAGAGAGAATTCAGGTATAAATTCCGGAATATCGAAGCAAAAGCTCGTGGTTAATTATTCCTCCTGTTCGTGGTGTTCGAGTGGTTCGTGGTTAAAAATTTCTAGGGCTTTATCCTAATTTTGCCCGGCTTGACACATCCCTTGATCTTTATGATATAATAAGATGCGATTTTTCATCTTGAAGGGCGGAGCAGCAGGTTTTCACGGAAATCGGCCGGTGGAGCTTGTTTTAACAGTAACCGGGTTTTGAAACTGGCTTGGATGGCAAAAGATTCGTCCTGAAGTTCACCCTCAAAAGCGTGTTGAGGGTATTACACCCGTATATTTCAATAAATTACCTGCGGAGGGAGCAATGCCGGAAGTATCGTCGGATGTGGCGGCCGCCAATACGGAAAAATACCTTATTTTTACCATTTTGGGGAAGTTTTATACCTTTCCGTCCCGGTTTATCAGTGAAGTTACCGCCTTTGACCACGTTTATCCGCTGCCCTTGCTGCCGAATTATGTCCGGGGCATCATCAACCGGTACGCCGTGCCCTTCGCCCTTATCGACATCGGGCTCCTCATCCGGGAAACCGCCACCCCCGAATCCAAGGTGGTGGTGCTGAAGGAAACAGTGGATAAGCTCGCCTTCCTTATTGACGATGTGGTGGATATTATTGATATTCCGGTTTCCAGTCTTCTGCAGGTTTCGCAGGGTGCGGAACAGGGTGATGGCAGCGACATTATCGAAGCTTCCTTTGAATGGCATGATACCCATGTATTCGTCCTCGGCGTCCGGCAGATTATCAACCGGGTAAAAGCCGATTTTGAGCTTTAGGGCGTTTCCCCATGCGGTATTTTTTATGTCCGGTCGAACAATTTTTTTTGGGCGTCCCCGAAGATGCGGTAGCCGCCATCATGATCTATTCCGAAGGGGTGACCAAGACCGTCTCCCGGTATGAAGGGGGGGATACCTTTTTTTCCCTGCCCCATTTTTTCGGCCTGGCCGATAGGACGGTTCGGCATGGTATTATCTTAAAGTCATCGAAGCCGGGGGCTTCGCAAAACAACGGGGCCGCTTCGGAACCGGAGGAAGGTGCCCGGAATATACTTTTGGTAAGTTCCGTGGAACGGGAAGCGGATGTCCCCCCGGAGGAGATATACTCCCTGCCGGAACTACTTTTGGCTTCGGGACACCTCTCCTTTTTTACCGGCATTGCTTTTGAGCGATCCCTCATGATCGCCTTAATTGATCCGGCAGCACTTATTGCCCAGATCTTCCGTATGCAAGGAGAGCCGGTATGATACGAACCCTCATCGTGGACGACAGCGCCTTGGTGCGGACCATTATCCGGGATTTTTTGGAAAGCGACGGATCTTTTACGGTGGTCGGCGAGGCGGAAAATGGCCTGGAGGCTCTGCAAAAAGCCCGGACTCTCAATCCGGACCTGATCACCATGGATATTGAGATGCCCGTCATGGACGGCCTTGAGGCGATTGAGGGGATCATGAAAACGATGACCAGCCCCATTGTGGTGATCAGTACCAAAGATACGGCTAAAAACGCCTACGAGGCCACGGTTAAAGGGGCGATAGAATTCTATTCCAAGGTTAATTTTACTACTGCCATAAGTTCCGAAAAACGGCAGGAGATCCTTTGCTCCCTCAAGCGGATCTCCCGGACCAAGGGCTCGCATCAGACCTCCCAATCCCAGCTCAACCGGGAGGTTGTAGCCCGGGAGATCCGGGGGGTGGTGATCGCCGCATCCACCGGAGGCCCCAAGGCGCTGATGTCCCTCTGCGCCGCCATTCCCGCGACGTTTCCCGTGCCGATGGTCCTGGTTCAGCACAACTCCTCGGGGTTTGACGCGGGCTTTGCCCAATGGCTCAACGATTATACCCCCCTGGTGGTAAAACTGGCGGAGGATCGGGAAGTCCCGGAAAAGGGAAAACTCTATGTGGCCCCTACGGACAAACATCTGGCGCTTTCCGGGGGGCGGTTTATCTTTGACACCGGGGAACCGGTACACAACCAAAAACCCGCGGCGGATATCCTCTTTAAGAGTGCGGCCAAATATTGGGGGGCCGGGGCCATTTCGGTGGTCCTTACCGGGATGGGCTCCGACGGCGCCGAGGGCACCCGGTATATACGACAAGCCGGGGGGATCACCATTGCCCAGGATGAGGCTTCCTCCATGATCTACGGTATGCCCAAGGCTGCCTTAGACACCGGCTGTGTGGACCTGGTTTTACCCCTGGACCAGATTTCCTTTAAACTTATTGAGCTTACTAACCCATGAATACCAAGGCCCAGACTCAAAAACAATCGGATGCCTCCCCCAAAAAAGCCTTGCCAACAGTACCCCCATCGGCAGATGCTGCCCCGGAGCTGTTCCGGAACCCGGTTATCGAAAATTTATACCGCCGGGTAGAACAGACCCTGGGGATCCGGGCTGCCGACGATGCCCTGGAAAAACTGCGGGAGTACCTGGAACAGCAGTACGGCGCAAACTGTTTTGATGCTCCCCATTTTTATGAACAGATCCTCTCCTTCCCCGAGGATATTTTTACCGCCGCCCGGTTTCTAACGATCAATGAAACCTATTTTTTCCGGGAAAGCGCCTATTTCGATCTGCTCCGGCAGGAACTGCTGCCCCGTTTTGCCCGGCTGTCCCGTCCGGTCCGGGTATGTTCCGCGGCGACCTCCATTGGCTGCGAAGCCTATAGCCTGGCTATGGTGATGGACGATTATTGCCGGACCGTGCAGGCCTTTGGTTTTGGGATTGACGCCTTTGACGTGGACCCCGAGGCCATTGCCGCTGCCAAAACGGGCCGGTATACGGGAAATGCCCTGCGGGAAGACGGGATCCGCTGGAAATTCCTCCTGGACCGTTATACCCAGACCGAGGGGCAGGATTTTGTTATCGATCCTGCGTTACGGAAACGGGTCCGTTTTTATACCCATAACCTCCTGGACGGCCTGTGGGGTAACCGCTACGATCTTATCTTCTTCCGCAATGCCCTTATCTATTTTTCCGAGGATAAACGTAAAATTATCCTCGATCATTTGGCGGATGCCCTCTTTGACGGGGGGTTCCTGGTTTTGGGAGTTTCCGAGACCCCGATAGTCACCCAGCCGCAGCTGGAGAGCCAATACACCCAGGACACTTTCTATTTTCGGAAGATCCCCGAAGGCACGGCGCCGTCTGAACCACCGGCCCCGGAGCCGGTGGTCATGCCCCGGGCAGCGGCGGACCGGAAAAAACCGCCCCGGATCGAGCCCGGGGAGCCGCCCCCCGACCCCCCCCCGCCCCGGGAACCCCGGAAAAAGACCGTGATAACGGCGGCGGAACCCGAGGGAATCGCCGTCCTTATCGACGACCGCGAGGGGGGGCATCCCATTGCCGGGAAACTGCCGGAATTGGTTCGGCGGACCGCGGAAGGGACGGACCCCCCTTCCGGCGATGAACTTTTGGCCGCGGTGATCTATCTTTTAGGTCAGGGGGACTTCTCCGGGGCGGATACGCTGCTCTCCTTTATCGAAAAATACCACAACTCCGCCTTTACCCTGTTTCTCAGGGGGGAATACCACTATTTTAACCAACGGAAGCAGGAGGCCGAGTCGAGCTACAAGGAAGCGACCGGTAAAAACGCGGCCTTTTGGCCAGCCTTTTACCGGCTTTGTACGCTGGCCGCGGAGGGAAATCCGGTCCAGTACGAATACAAGATCCGCAAGGCCCTGGAAAGCATCAAGCAGGGCAAAGAAAAGCACTACGAAATCTTTATTGGGGGTTTTTCCCCGGATTATTACCAACGGGCCTTAGAAAAACGCTTAGGTTAGTCAGCAAATCACTACAACAATCCGATAATAATTATATGAGGTATTCCCAAAATTTCATTTTTTGAGGATACCGCCTTGAATTGAGCGGAAAAACGGGCTTTTGACCGCTTTTCCCCGAACCAATCCCCCAAAACGGCCCGTGTTTTGGGATTGGTCCGGTATTCAAGAATAAGAGGTACCTATGATTTTTAAAAACTTAAAAGTCTCCGCTAAATTAATAGGCTGCGGCTTGGTTTTTCTTTTGCCCATTACGGTGATGCTTTCCATTATCATCACGGAGGTGGAAGTATCATCCCTCCTCCTTTTTTTCGTGGGCTTTACGGTTTTTTTGGCCTTCTGCGTCCTCGCCTTTTTCGTTATCGATATTACCCGGTCTGCCGACAGTCTCAAACAGCTTTTTAGAAGCCTTGAGGAAAATGACCTTGCCTTGACCCTGACGGTCCGGTCCGGGGACGAATTCGGCGAACTCATAAGCGCTTTTAACCATTTCCTCGCCCGGCTCCGGGAGGTTTTTAATGCCGTTGGCCATGACGCCAATATGATGGTCATCGCGGTGTACGAACTTTCCGCCTCGGCCAAAGAGATAACCACCACCGCCAATCAGCAGTCCGCCAGTGTCTCGGAGATCGTCAGTACCATGGAAAGCAACAAAAATCTGTCGGAGCAGATGGCGGCAAAAACCGCGGAGGTGGCGGACCTGGCTAAACAGACCCAGGATTTCAGCAGGAAGGGGGTGGACCTGTGGGGCGCAAATCAGGAAATGATGGAAGAGATCCGGACCCAGAATGGAAAGATCATCAACGAAATAAAAAATCTTTCGGATATGATCCAGCGGATAAACGAAGCCATCGGCATCATTGACGGCATCGCGGACCAGACCAAGCTCATCGCCTTCAACGCCTCCCTGGAAGCCTCCTCCTCCGGGGAAGCGGGGGCGCGGTTTGCGGTGGTAGCCGCCGAGATCCGGCGTTTCGCGGACAATGTCGTGGATTCCACCAGGGAGATAACCCAAAAAATTGAGGAAGTCCAGGCCGCTTCCCAGGTCCTTATTGCCGAGGCCAACAACGGATCCAAACAGATAGATCAGGGCTATGAGCGGATGGTGGAACAGAAGGCGGTGTTTGAAAATATCGTGGAAAATTCCCAAAACGTCGCCACCCGGTCTCAGCAAATTTCCAATCTGAGTAAACAGCAGGAATACGCTTCATCCCAAATTCTGTCAACCCTCAAAGAAATATCCGCCGGGGTAAAACAGTTTGTAACCTCCACGGCCTCTACCTCAAAGATAGCGGATAACCTCAACGGCATGTCCCAGGGATTGCAGCAGACAATGGGAAAATACCGGACCGGCGAATGACCGGTTTTAATTTGTAAGGAGCTTTACCATGGTAAGTTTGAACGATAGAATACGCCGGGAAGAACGGAACGGGGAAGTGATCATCAACTATTTCCGCCTTGCCTTGGCAGTCATCTATGTGCTGGGGATGGTGATAATTTCTATTACCCAACGCCTAAAAGGTTTTGAAGCCCTGCCCTGGCGAAGTTACGGCGGCCCCCTTGCCTTTGTGCTTGAATCCATAATTCTTCTGTTCTATCTGCGGAAACGGGAGTTGCTGCATCCGTACCTCAAATACTGTTATGTGGTTTTGGATATGATGATTATATCGATGACTATCTTCATATCCGGAACCTATTATGAAAGCTTAATGCCCATTACCTTTTTGAGCATCCAGGCGCTTTTTTATATCCTGTTGATCGTTCTGGGGGCCTTCCGGTACAATGTTCCCTGCGCGTTTTTTTCCGGTATTTTGGCCGGGGTTCTTTACGCCGTGGTGATAATCCTTCAGGGAGAGTTTCTTGACGTGCCCTACACCGCCATCGTCAGGGGCCAGATGCTGCCGGTGAGCTTTCCCCTCTACAACGAGGCCTTCCGGGTACTGTCCTTTGTTTTGGCGGGGGTTATCACCGGCATAGCCAGCAAGCGGCACCACGCCCTGCTCAACACCATGCTCAAGATCGAGGAGGACGCCGCCACCGCCGCTTCCAAAACCGTGACCCAGACCCGGGGAATCGCCAAAACCATTCAAGAATCCACCGACGAGATCTTTCATTCATCCAAGGATATTTTTACCACCGCCAATAATCAAGCGGCCAGCGTGGAAGAGATTGTCAGCACCATGAACGAAAACACCCGGATTGCGGCGGATATCGCCGACAAGACCGGCAGCGTGGCTACTATCGCTACCAGAATGGAAGAAGACGTAAATCAGGGTTTTTCCGTGCTGGAAAACAATGTAATCAAGATGGGGGATATAAAGGAAAAAAACAACGGGGTTATCTCCGGAATTGTTGCCCTGGGGAATAAAATATCCCGGATTCGGGATATTGTCAAGACCATCAACACCATCACCGATCAGACCAAGGTCATCGCCTTTAACGCCGCCCTGGAAGCGGCCAGCGCCGGGGATAAGGGAAAGCGTTTCGCGGTGGTGGCCAGCGAGGTAAACCGCCTGGCCGATGACATTGCCAGCCTGACCAAACAGATTCGGGAACAGGTGGAGGAGATCCAGAATTCGTCCTCGGCCCTGATCATTTCCAGCGAGGAGGGGGCGGATAAAATTACCGAAGGGTACAAGCTTATCAAGGACCTGGAGGATATCTTTAAGGAGATCCGCTCCGGGGCGGAGATCACCTCCAATCAGGCCCGGATCATCACCATCAGTACCCAAAAACAGCAAAAATCCACCGAGCAGATCAATATAGCCATCACCGATATTTCCAACGGCCTGAATAGTTTTATCCATTCTACGGAAGTTGTCACCGCCTCCGCCGAAGGGCTTACCCAGCTGGCAAAGGAATTGGAGCGGGTATTAAGCGCCAAGGTTGCCCAGGACCTGCCGGCGGAAGCCGGGGATCCGCTCCTGAACCTTGACAACTTTGAGGTGAAAAGTTCGGCGGCCGCCCTTACCGACGGGTAACGGAGGGGAGCGATATGGCTATTGATAAAGAAAAATACATCGGTAAATTTATCGATGAGGGCATTGAAAATATCGCCGCCGTGGAATCCCTGCTGTTTGAGGTACGGGAAGGTTCTGCTATCGATGATGATCTGTCCACCCTGCTGCGGGCGCTGCACACCCTGAAAGGTTCTGCCCGGATGCTGGAGTTCCACCGGATCGAAATCCTCGCCCACGCCCTGGAAAGCGTTTTTGCGGCGGTCAAGGAACAGCGGATCGATCTTTCCGACCATGCCCTGCGGCTCATCCTGGCCGCCCTGGACACCCTCAAAATGGGGTTGGGGATCATACAAAACACCAAAAACGACGATATGGACATCCGGGACTTTGAGAAGGAATTGACCGCCCTGGCGGCGAATGAAGATTTCCTCATACCCCGGAATTCCCAGGAGCCGGAAGAAACCGGGCCCGCGGAACATCCCGAACCGGAATCAAAAACCGCGGAGGGCGGGGAGGCCGGAACCGGCAAGGTCCCTCAAAAGAGAAGCCACAAAAAAAAACAAGCCCCAAAAGACCAGGCTGCCGTAGAAACCCAGGCGCCGGATAGTACTTCTGTTACTGTATCAGACAGTCCATCCGATGGACCATCCGATAAACCATCCGCTCAGGATACTGCCCCCGGGGAGACAGAAGAAAAAGACCCCCCCCTGCCGGAAACCAAGGGGCGGCAGGGGACGAAACGGGAGGAAGTAAAATCGGAGAGTATCCGTTTGCCGCTGGCGAAAATCGACGGTATCATAAGAAGTATCGCTTCCCTGCAATCCCTGGAAATTTCCGCCAAGACCATTGCCATGGAAACCGAAGGGATGAACGATATGGTTAAACGGATTGCCGGGACGATTAAGGCGGAAAGCCACCTGAATCCCGCCCTAGCGGCCCAATTCCGTCAGTTGGAACAACTGGTCAACAAAAGCGCCGCCACCGTTAAAAACTACGCTATCGACGCGGGGAACCTTACTAAAAACGCCTATGATAGCGTCATCTCCCTGCGGATGCTGCCCATCTCCACCATCCTGGACGCCTATCCCCGGTATGTTTTTGAACTGGCCGCGGAACTGGGAAAAAAGGTGCAGATCCACATTGAGGGAACCGAAAACGAAATCGACAAAAACATCATCGAAACCCTCTCGGACGTTTTTCTCCACATGGTCCGCAATGCCCTGGACCATGGCATTGAAAAGCCGGAGGAACGGCGGCTCAAAAATAAAAATGAAACCGGCCAACTCCGTATCCACTGTTCCCGGGAAAGCGGGAACATGAAGATCGTCATCTCCGATGACGGCCGGGGGATCGATCCCGAGGGGATCCGGAAAAAGCTGGTGGAAGGGGGGGTAGTCACCGCGGCGGTGGCGGCCTCCCTCTCCCGGGAGGAACTGACCAACTACATTTTTCGGAACGGCTTTTCCACCTCTAAAACCATCAACAATATTTCCGGCCGGGGGGTCGGCATGGATGCGGTACGGACCGGCATTGATCAGCTTAAGGGGAGTATCCTGGTGGAAAGCGTCCCCGGTCAGGGCACTACCTTTACCATCCTGGTACCCCTTTCCATCGCCTCCCTCATGGGCTTCCCCATCTCCTGCGGAAACATGAAATTTATCATCCCCGCCAACTTTGTGGATAGCATACTCCTGATCGACCGGGGGGAGATCATCACCGTGGTTGATCGGCCGGGGATCAAATTTGAAAACCGGATCATTAAGTTGTATTATCTGAGCCAGCTTCTGCGGATCCAAACCGAAGGACTGCAGGGGGAGGGGACCTTCTTTGTGGTGATCATCCACGCCTTTGACGAGATGATCGCCCTGGCCATTGACCGGATCAGCAGCATGCGGCAGGTGATCCTCAAATCCCTGCCCTCGGTGATGGAGGGACTTTCTGTTTTTTCCGGGGCCGTGGTAAGTGAGGACTACGAGATGGTGCCTGCCCTCCATATGCCCACGGTGATCAGGATGGCCCGGCGTACAAAATCCATCGACATGAAAAAACGCCACATCGAATACGAAAACTTACGGAAGTCCATCCTGGTGGTGGATGATTCCCTGCCGACCCGGGAAATTGAGGGGGATATACTCCAAACGGAAGGTTACCGGGTAGACACCGCGGCGGACGGCGTGGAGGCCCTGGACAAGGCGAAGAATTCCCGTTATGATTTGATCTGTACCGACCTCAACATGCCTCTGATGGACGGTTTTATGCTTACTGAAAATATCCGCAAAAATGTCGAATTGGCGGACATTCCCATCATCGTCATCTCCTCCAAGTCCAGTGAGGAAGATCAACGGCGGGCGGCCATGCTGGGGGCTAACCGGTATATTGTAAAAAATTCTTTTAACAATCACAACTTGCTTTTGGCAGTGCGGGAGCTTATCGGGGAAGCGAATGGATGAGGGATTACCAAAGGATGAGGTAAAACGGATCCTCGTTTTTGAAGATTCGGATATTTTTGCCGATATGTTGGTGGAATTCCTCAATAATGCGGGGTATGTTACCAGCCGGGCGGTCAACGGCTTTGAGGGTATCAAGCAGGTGTATACCTTTCTGCCCCACCTGATCGTTACCGATATAGAGATGCCCCTTTTTAAAGGCTACCAGGCAACCCGCCTCTTAAAATCCCGGAAAAATACCCGGGACATTCCCATCATCATGTTTACTACCTTGAGTGAAATCAAAGACCGGTTCTGGGGAGGCCAGGCAGGGGCGGATTGGTATCTTGAAAAGTCACCGGATAACTTTGAGGAATTGGGGGCCCGGATCAAGGAGTTCCTGACCGAAAGGCCGGATCCGGATTTTAAGGCCATAAGCCAGGAAGGTAAACGGGTTGACGATAACACCCTGATTGAAACGGTAAACAACCTCCTGGATCACAAACTCTTCCAGACCACCCTGATTGGGATGCTCACCGAATTGTCCGGACGGATCGGTTCCCTGGAGGAGATCCTCCGGGGTTTTTTCGATCTTTTAACCTACGTGTGTGAAGCGGAGATAACTTCGGTAATGATAAAAAGTACCGACAACTCCCTGTTTGTGTATACCGCCAACCGTGCGGGTTTTGCCCCCCGTATTGTGGATGATTTTACCGCCATTACCATCGCGGATTTTAACGCCCAATTCCCCGATTATAAGGTTATTTCCAAAGACACCGTTGACTTTTATCCCCCGGGGGATAAAAAGAAACCCATCGAATCCTATATAGTGGTTCCCCTGGTAAGCGCCGGGGAAAAGTTCGCCACCGTACATATCGCCAATGCTATTAAAGAGTATTTTTCTCCGGTGATCATGGAGAACCTCAATGTTTTTCTTTACGCCGCGGCGCCGGTATTGGCCAATGCCCTTTCGCTGCTGGAGATGGATGTTCTGCAGAAAAAGACCCGCCAGGCCTTTGCCCGTTATGTGCCCGAGGATGTCATGGACGAGATTATCCGCAAATCCCAGGACTCGGGAACCCAGAGCGAGACCCGGAACCTGGCGGTGCTTTTTGCGGACATCAGGAATTTTACCAAAATATCCGAAACCGCAAGCGCCCAGGAGGTGGTGGCCTTCCTCAACGCCTATTTCTCCCTCATGGGAAACCAGATTATCGACGGGGGCGGGCATGTGGATAAATTCATCGGCGATGCCATCATGGCCGTCTTCGGGGTCCCCAAGCCCCTGCCCAATGTGGCGGTCAGCGCGATCTCTTCGGCGATCAATATGATCCGGACCCTGCCCCAGGTGGATACCCAGCGGATCAACCTGCGTCCGGGGGAATTTTTCATCGGCATCGGCATTAACTACGGGGAATGTGTGGTGGGAAACATCGGCTTCAAGGACAGAATGGACTATACCGTTATCGGTGATACGGTTAACATCGCCTCCCGGCTGGAAGGGACCACCAAACAATACCGCCACCCCATCATAGTTTCGGAGTATATGTATCATGCCGCCAAGGATTTTTTTATTTTCAGAAAGGTAGACAGCGTCCGGGTGATCGGGAAAAACCAGTCCGTGGGACTCTACGCGGTATATGCGGCCTTTGCCGGGGAAGAGGCCCGGAAGGATGATCCGGCCTTTCCCCCGTCCCTGGTCATTCACCAGGAACTCTTGGACCAGTACAACAAGGGGCTCAAGCTTTTTTATTTGCGGGAATGGGAGACCGCCCGCCGTTATTTCCTGGACGCCCTCATCATAGACCCCAAGGACTACCTCTCCACCTTCTATCTGGAACGGACCGAAGCCTATATCCGGGAGCCGCCCCCGCCGGAGGCGGATATTACCACCAACTTGACGGAAAAGTAGGGGAGCGGTTTCAATCCGCTTGGTTTTGAAGCTGCCGCAGCAGCTCATCCATGTCTTCATCGGTTCCGATACTTACCCGCAGATAATCCCGGATCCGGGGCTTATCGAAACGCCGGACCAGGATGCCCCGCTCCCGGAGGGCGGCAAAAACCGCTGCCCCGGAAAGCCGGGGATGCCGGATAAAGATGAAATTTGCCGCCGAGGGGATCACTTCAAAGCCCCACTCCCGCAGCCGGGCGGAGACCCGTTCCCGGGTATGTATTATCTGTTGGTTGATTTTGTGGTAATAAGCGGTATCGGAGACCGCCGCCACAGCCCCGGCCAGGGCAAGCCGGTCCAGGGTATAGGAATTAAAGGAATCCCGGATCCGGGAGAGGCCCTGGATAAGCTCCTCCTGGCCGATGGCGAATCCCACCCTGAGTCCTGCCAGGGAAGCGGCCTTGGAGAGGGTGTGGATCGTGAGGAGGTTGGGGTACTCCTGGATATGGGGAACCGTTGACTCCCCCCCAAAGGCCCCATAGGCTTCGTCCACGATCACCACCCGGCCCGCGTTCCCCTGGTACCCGGTCACGGAGAGGATGTCCTTGAGGGGCAGGGCCCGGCCGGTGGGGGCATTGGGGTTGGGAAAGATCACCCCCCCGGCGGGGAAGAGGTAATCCTCGGCGTTGATGGAAAAATCATTGGTGAGGGGTATGGTCCTGAAGGGAATGTCCCAGAGCCCCGCATAGACCGGGTAAAAACTGTAGGTGATGTCCGGAAAAAGCACGGGCCGCGTCCCCCCCGGACCGCCCCCAAAGGGGCCCGGCTCCACCGGAAGAATATCCCCGGCGGAGGGAAAAAAGGCGGCAAAGGCAAAGGCCAGGACCTCATCGGAGCCGTTTCCCGCAAACACCTGTTCCGGCCTAACCCGGTAGGCTTCAGCCACCGCTTCCCGCAGGGCCGTACAGCGGGGGTCCGGGTACAGCCTGAGCCCCTCCCCCGCCGCTTCCCGGATGGCCGCAATCACCCTGGGCGACGGCGGATAGGGGTTTTCGTTGGTGTTGAGCTTGATAAGCCGCCGTTCCCGGGGCTGTTCCCCCGGCACATAGGGCTCCAAAGCCCTCACCCTGTTATTCCAAAACCTGCTCATACCGCTCCCGCCCTAATCATCCCTCCCTCCTCCCTATTTTCACCTAAGGGTGTTGATTGTTTCAGGGTTAAGGCCGGTAATCTTGCGGACGAATTCTACCGAAGCCCCTTCAGACAAAGCGTTTCTTGCAATTTCAATGGCTTTAGCTTCCCTGCCCTCCTCCCTGCCTTCTTCCCGCCCTTTCTGGATACCTTCTTCCCGGGCAAGCCGTTTACTCTCAAAATACCCTTCCACGAACTGGTCAAACATCCTGTCTACCCCCTTTTCGCTGATCAGGTTGGTGGCCGTCCGGATCTGATCCGCCGGTACTTCCAGACGGCTCAGTAGGACTGTTATCACATCCTCCATCAATGTAGTCAAATTCTCCGGAATTTTCAATGTCATTTTTTCCAAGTAGTTAGGGAGCTGCTTCAACAACTCCCCCTTGTCTTTGAAATCCACCTTGTCTATCAGCATCAGGGCCGCCAATTCATCCTTAAATTGGAGAATGTGTTCAATCTTGTACCGGTTTAGTTCCACGAGGCAGTACTCAAAGCTCGGTACATACCGGGTAAAGGCTTCGTGCATCATGGTCCGGCCGGTAAAGTTCATGACAGCGGTCCAGGGGGACCGGCCGTCGTAGAAAACCACCGGGAGAACCGGGGGAAACCGGAAATTTTTGGTGGAGGAAAGGCCCGGATGGTCCTGGTTGGCTTCCCGCTCGTATTCAGTCAAGACCAGGGTGATATAACGGAGCAGACGGAAGGGGGTATTAAAATCGACTTTGGATTGATGTTCGACCAGGGCGATGACGAAGAAGGGGGCCTGTCCTTTGAGATTGACCCGCTTTACCGTGTCCGAATCCCGGCTGTTCTGGAGGAGGGGGAGGAAGCGCTCGGAGACATCTTCAATATCGTCGGGGCTGAGGTCATTCCAGAGCTCCAGAGGGACATAGTCCTTGAGGAACTGGACAAAGAGGGCATGGTTGCCGAGGATGATCTTAAAACTATTGTCTTTACTATTATGAATCGCCATAAATGCTCCTTAATGATATAAGGCGCCAATATGCAAATTCACTTTAATTGGAGAAGAATTTTTTGAAAAAATTAACTTTTGGGCAATTTATCTATACACCGCTTTTTTCTCCCTCACTGCTTATGCCGCCGATCCAGCTCGTCCAACACCGCCTGCACCGTTACCCCCGCCCGGGTCAGGAGGGCCGTGGCAAAATAGAGGAGGTCCGCCGCTTCCCAGATGAGTTCCGCCTGGTTTTTGGCGGTACAGAGCTCCTCCGCCTCCTCCAGCACCTTTTCCCGGACCAGTTCATCGTCCAGGGTGGCGGTATAGGAGCCGGGCCGGGGATTCCTGAAACGTTCGGCGATGATAGCCTGGAGGAATTCCCAGGTGTACCGACGGTCGGTGCCGAAACAGGACCAGGCCCCGGTGTGGCAGACCGGCCCCGCAGGCTCCACCGTAGCCAGCAGGGCGTCCCGGTCACAGTCCGCCCGGAGCCGGAGAAGCTCCAGGGTGTTCCCGGAACTTTCCCCCTTCATCCAGAGCTTTCCCCGGCTCCGGCTGTGGAAACAGAGTTTCCCCCGGCGGAAGGTCTCGGTCACCGCCTCGGGATCGGCGACACCCGTCATCAGGACCTGGCCGTCCGGAGCCTGGGCTATCACCGGAATGGTGTCAGGCACCTTTTTCCAGTTGAGGGAACGGACAAAGGCTTCGGTCAGGTTCACCTTGCCGGTGTACAGGGCCATACCAAGCTGCACATCGCAGCCCAGTGCGGCAAGGGCCTCAATTTCTTCCAGGGAAGAGACCCCTCCGGCCACGGTGACCCCTGCGGTGACCGCCTCCCGCAGGGCCCTAACCGGCGTCAGGTCGATGCCGGTCATGGTCCCCTCCCGGTCCACGTTGGTAAAGAGAAATTCCCCCACCAGGGCTTCCGCGGCTTGGGCGGTTTCCAACAGGTCCAGGCCGGTGGGGGTTTTCCAGCCGTCCACCACGATTTCCCAGCCCCCTTGGGCGGAAGCCGGGCTTCCACTTTGGGTGGAGGCCTGGCTTCCGCCTTGAACGGAAGCCTTGGCGTCCACCGCGAGGATCAGCCGTTCCCGGCCAATAGTACGGGCCATTTCCTCCAGGAAGGGGATCTGCAGGCCGAATTCCCCTCCTGTCCGGCCGGCTCCTCTTTTTTCCGGGTTCCGAAAGGCCGCAGAACCGAGGATGATCTTCTTCGCCCCCAGGCTCACCAGTTCCCGGGCCTGTTCCGGGGTTTTGATCCCCCCGCCCACCCGGCATTCGGCCCTGCGGAGCAGGGTTTTGATCAGATCCCCATGGGACCCCTTCCCCATGGCCGCGTCCAAGTCTATCACCGCCACTTCGCCGTAACGGTCGAATTCCGCTGCCAGTTCCGGGGCATTATCCCGCTGTAATACCAGTTCCGCCCCCTGCCTGAGCTGAACCACCTTTCCATCCTGTAGATCTATCGAAGCGATTACCATCGGACCACCACCCCCTTGGATTCGGCGTATTGTTTTATCTCCCGGATCGTGGTTTTCCCAAAGTGGAGCAAAGAAGCCACCAGGGCGGCATCGGCATTGCCCCATTGGTCATTTGCCGGGTCCGGGGGCAGGAGGACATTGGCGATCTGGTCCAGGGTCCCCGCGCCCCCCGAGGCGATCACCGGCACCCCCACGGCGTCCAGGATGGTCCGGGTCAGTTCCAGGTCATACCCCGCGCCGGTACCGTCGGCGTCGATGGAGTTGAGGAGGATCTCCCCCGCCCCCAATTCCACGGCCTGTTTGGCCCACTCCACCGCATCCAGGCCGGTATCCTGCCGGCCGCCGTGGGAAAAGGCGTGCCAGACCACGGGCCCCGCCGCTCCGCCGACCTTACTTTGGGGGACCGCCCGTTTGGCGTCTATCGAAAGGACCACGCATTGGCTCCCATAGGCCCGGGCCATTGCGGCGAGGAGGGGCGGGTTTTGCAGGGCCGAGGTACAGACCGAAACCTTGTCCGCCCCGGCATTCATGGCGTCCCGCATATCCTCCACCGACCGGATCCCCCCACCCACGCAGAGGGGGATGAACACCTCCGCCGCCACCTGCCGGACCACCTCCAGCAGAGTCGCCCGGCTCTTGTAAGAGGCCCCGATATCAAGGAAGGTGAGTTCGTCCGCTCCGTCATCGTTGTAGCGCCGGGCCAGTTCCACCGGGTCCCCGGCATCCTGGATGCCCTTGAATTTGACCCCCTTTACCACCCGGCCGTCGTCCACGTCCAGGCAGGGGATGATCCGTTTAGCCAACATAAAGATAATCCTCATCAAAGAAAGAAAAAGCGGAGTTTTGGCCGCTTTTTTCAAAGCCTTCCCGAAAGCCGCCGGGTTTACTAAAAAACGCTGCGGCCGGCTTCCGCCCAGTTTTTCAACAGCTCCAGCCCTACGGCCCCGGATTTTTCCGGGTGAAACTGAACCGCCGCCAGGGCGCCCCGTTCCACCGCAGAACAGTACCGCAGGTAGTATTCCGCCTCGGCGGCCACGGCGTTCCCCTCGTCGGGGGCAACATAATAGGAATGGATATAATAAAAAAACGAATGAGCCGGAAGCCCCCGGAACAGCCGGGGATTCCCCGTGACCTCGGTGCGGTTCCAGCCTATCTGGGGGACCTTGCGGCCGGGGAACCGTTTTACCGTGCCCGGCACCACCCCCAGTCCCCGCACAGGTCTCCCCTCCACCGGGGGGGCCTCCTCGGAATGGTCAAAGAGGAGCTGCAGGCCGATGCAGATCCCCAAAAAGGGCTTGTCCGCCTGAATCCACCCCCGGATTGCCCCGTCGTACCCGGATTTTTCCAGGCTGGCCATGGCGGTGGCAAAGTGGCCGTCCCCGGGAACGATGATCCCGGTATAGGGTGAAGCCCCGGGAACGGCCAGTTCTTCGGGGCCCCGGACAAAACAGGCGGGAATACCCAGCCGTTTGAGGGCGTTCATCACCGAACCGAGATTTCCCGCCCCGTAATCCACCACTCCGATCACGCCAGGGTCCTCGGATTCAAGGAGCCGGGGTTTTCCAATAAGCCCTTGGTGGAGGGGATGAGATCCGCCGCCCGGGGATCTATCTCGCAGGCCTCCCGGAGGGCCCGGGCCGCGGCCTTAAAGAGGGCTTCGATCTTGTGGTGATCGCTCCGGCCCCGGAGTATGTCCAGGTGCAGGGTGATACCGGCGTTCTGGGTAAAACCCTCCCAAAAGTCCTCCACCGTGTCGGTCTGAAAGGATGCAATCCCGGAGGCCGCCCCGGACACCAGGGGTATGGCCGAAAGCTCCCCCCGGAAGACCAGGAAGGCCCGGCCGGAGAGGTCCACGGCGGCCCGGGCCAGGGTCTCGTCCATGGGAAAGAGGCAGCTCCCCACCCGGCGGATCCCCCGCTTTTCCCCCAGGGCCTGGGTAAGGCAGCCGCCCAGGACTATCCCCGTGTCCTCCACCAGGTGGTGCTGATCCACCTCCAGATCCCCGGTGGCCCGGATTTCCAGGTCAAAGAGGCTGTGCCGGGCAAAGGTGGTTAACATGTGGGTCAGAAACCCGATGGGGTAGTCCAGCTTCGCCTCCCCCCGGCCGTCCAGATTCAACCGGATCCAAATCTCCGTTTCCTTTGTTTTCCGTGAGATTTCTCCTGTTCTTCCCATAACCGCTCCTTTGGCGCCCGGCAGTCTGCTGCACGCAGCGCCTTTTTTACAGTACCACTTTCCGCAGATCGTACTCCACGATATCCCCGGCGCCCAGTTTCTTCAACCGGGGGATCAGATCGGGGATATCGCTTTTTTTTACGGCGATCTTCACCGCATAGCCCTCGTCGCCGTAGAGGGGCGCCACCGTGGGGCTCCGCATGGCGGGGAGCCCGGAGACGAGTTCGGCAAAGCGGTTTTTTGCCACGTTCATCTCCAGCAGCACCCGGTCCCGTCCGTCCAGTACCGCCTTGAAAAGCATGGCCAATTCCTCTATCCGGCCTTTTTTTTCCTTATCCGCCAGAGCCGCCCGGGAAGCCACAAACCGGGTGGAAGATTCCAGGAGGGTGGCGATGATCCGCAGGCCGTTGTCCTTGAGGGTCTGCCCCGAAGCGGTGTTATCGATGATCATATCCGCGTCATCCGGGGGAAACACCTCGGTGGCCCCATAGGTACGGAGGATCCGGAACTGGTAGCCTGATTTTTTGAGCCAATTTTCCGCCAGGTTGACATATTCGGTGGCCGCCACGATCCGTTGTTTTTTCATCTCCCCTTCTTCCCGCCCCGCGGGAATTGCCGCCACAATACGGACTTGGTCAAAGCCGAGGTCCAGGATCTCCTCCACCGCGGCCCCGCTTTCCCGGATCCAGTCCAGGCCGGTAAACCCCGCGTCGTGGCTCCCCAATTCCAGCAGTTCCCCCACGTTTTGGGGCTTCATGATCTTCCCGTCCAGCCAATCCGCCCCAATAAGCGGCCGGTAGGTCCGGTCCGCCAGGGATATGGGGAACCCCGCCTCTTCAAAAAGCCGGGAAATATTGTCGAAAATTCGGCCTTTGGGAATCAAAATTCGCAGCTTCTCCATATATACTCCAAAAAAAAGCCGTGAACCCGGAAGCCAGTTCCGAGCCCACGGCTAGATTACCGTGCAAAACGCCGGATCCTAAGCTGCCCCCAAAGAGTATTCCTGATGGTGATGATGGTATCCCAAAATCCGGTTCATGGTCTTAGTATACCGGAAACCGTAAAAAGCGTCAAGCTGCCGCATGGTTCCGGTTAAACCCCCCGGCAGTTTGCCCGGCAAACGGCCCTGCTAATCAGGCGCCGCAGGCTGCCGGCATACCTAAGTTTTTGTGGATGAATCATACCATTCAATCCAGTCTTTAGCCATTTCATCCATGAGTCCCACATGACCGGATTTTATGGGATAAACACCGGTAATTTGCCGTAACGCATTAAATAATTGACATGGTTTTTTTCGTAATTGTTCAATTATATAGGGAACCGCCTTCCAGCCCATAGCTATTATCGCTTTGTAATTGGCATTCTCAAACATATCGGAGGAAGGCATAAGCGCTGTTTCTTCTTCCCATTTTTGATAATATCGTTGAAAAGCATTATCGGTACCGGATGCTACCGTCGGCTTCTTGGCAGGTTTCTCCGTTTCGATCTCTTTCCCCGCAGAAGACTCCCGGCGTTTATAGGATTTTACCAGATTGCCTTTATTATCGTATTCTTGGACTATATCGGGAAATAGTGGCTGGGTAAAGGTGATCTTGGGAAACTTCTCAAATGGTCTATCATCTTCACATATTACGGTAGCTTTAATGCCGTTTTTCAACGAATACACAATTTTAGACATAATAATGAGCTCCTCCCTATGCATACATAAGATTATTCCAAACTATTTTACCATTGTTTTATGCGGCTGTCTATACGCCGGAACGGTCCTTTTTTGCCGGAGCGGTCCTGAGTTCCCCTTGATAAGTCCCGGGCTATCCACTAATATTAATTTATGGGAAAAATTTTGAGGTCATTGAAAGTAACGGCTCTGGGGAGCATCCTCTTTTTTATTGCCGCGGTATTGACCGTAAGCGCCCAACAGTATAATTCGGTACCCCTGGATCATGCAGTATACGGGGTTATTGAGCATGCTGTTTTTAGGGGTATCATCAGTCATCCCCCATCGGCAAAGCCCTGGCAGGAATTGACGATCCGGCGGCTCCTCCGGGAGATCCTCAGCGCGGAACCGGGGCTCAACTCACCGGTGGAACGGGACATTGTTTCGGCCGCCCTGGCGGATTTTGAGCGAAAACCGGGGCTGGACCTGCAGCGGGGGAGCCATTATCTGGACCGCCCCCTCCCCAAGGATTCGCATTATTCCCTGGATGCGGGCATCTCTTGGCAAAGCGATATTAATGTAACCGGGACCGGTAAAATCGGAACGACCAATATGGGGACCGTCTATCTGGGGGGGGATATCGGTAACTACCTTTCCTACAATTTTAATGTCCGGGGGGGGATCCTCAAGGTTGACCGGGACCTTCTTGGGATGATGCCCAATGCCCCGTACTTTGATCCCAAGGATGCCGATCCCCCCACCGATCCGCCAACCTACTCATCGGTATTTTCCATCCCGGCATACTTCCCCTATAGTTTTACTAAGGTCTGGGAGGCGGCGGTTTTTAAGCCCAATGATCTTTCCAGTTACGGTGAATGGCCCGATACCCTTGCCTTTGGTTATGAAATTATCTCGGAAATCGGAACGGCCTTCGCGGATAACCGGTTACAGTTCCGGTTTGGACGGATGCGGCGGGACTGGGGCCCCGGGGAGAATGGCATGAGCCTTTTCATGAACAGTCATGCCCGGCCCTTTATGGCCCTGGAAGGAACCGCCATCGCCGCCCCCTGGCTGTACTTCTCCTTCCTCACCGGCGCCCTGGAATACCAAAAGATCCGCGATCAGTGGGACGATGCGTCCTCTTTTCAGAATTTGTTTTCCCTGGCTATGGTGGAGCTCAATTCCAAAGAGCGTTTCCATTTTGATTTCGGCAGCGCCACGGTCTGGCCCAAGCGCTTTGATCTGGGGTATATTTTTCCGGTAAACAGTAACTATTTTTACCAGAACAATATCGGCGATTTTGATAACCTGGCGCTTTTTGCCAATCTGGAGTACCGCATACCGGGGATCGGTAAACTATGGGGTTCCCTTTTCGTGGACGAGATAAATTTAAAGCGGGATTTTTTTATTCTGGACCGGGAAATGTACGCCCTTCAGGGCGGGGTACGCATTATGCTCCCCTGGCTTCCCTTTGCCTCGGTCAAGCTGCAGTACACCAAGATTGAACCCTACTGTTATACCCATGAATACACCTCCACCCCCTGGCATTCGGTTTTGATCGATACCGCTTACATGAATAACGGCGAATCCCTGGGTTACTATCTGCCCCCCAATAGCGATGAAATTCTCCTGCACATGGAATCCATGTTCCTCCCCGAGGCCAAGGCCCATGTTCAGTACCAATTAATCCGCCACGGCGTGGAATACGGATCCGGCCGGGTAGACGGCTCCTCCCCACAGGATAAAATGCTCAAGAAGAATAACAATACCAAGAAATATTTCCTTAGGGACGGGGTTTATCAGTGGAACCATGTGGTTAAGATCGGCGGGGCCTATAGCTTTAAAACCAAAAAAATACCCATATCCGTTTATGGGGACTTTGGGATTGTGGTAACCCAATTTACCGCTACCGGCGCTCCCGAAGGATCGGAAGAAGACCGGAGTTTTCACTTTGTTTCCGATGATGATCCCGAATACAAGCCCAATGTGGGGGTGATTTTTTCCCTGGGCTTCAAGATTTTTCCGTAAGGACCGGTACGCATAAAAAAGGCATGGTATGTATATGCGGTTCCGCAATGAGGGTATTTCAAGCGAGGGGTTGAACATACCCCTTGTATAAAAATCGAACTGGCTTTAAAATCGAAGTTTCAAAACTGTCTTAATCGAGGCTTTCCCAAAACTTCAGTTTTTGGGAAAGCTACCTTAGATTTATATGAAAAAGCGGGCTTTAGACCGCTTTTTCTGAAGCTTTTCCCAAAACTAACCGAGTTTTGGGAAAAGCTCAATCTTTAAAAAAATAGCAGTAATCCTAATTTACAGTGAATGGAGGAGGCCCATGGCCAGGCGAGGTAAAGTCATCATCGATCGGGAACTATGCAAGGGGTGTTTTCTCTGCATCCGTGCGTGTCCATCCAAGGTTTTAGCGGAGGATACCCTGCCGAATTCCTCCGGTTCCTATCCGTCTAAGGCTATTTATATGGAAAAATGTATAGCCTGCGGGAACTGTTTTGCGGTGTGCCCCGATGTGTGTATTGAGGTGTATGAATTGGAAGGAGCTGAGGTATGAGGGATACGGAGAAACTGCTGTTGAAGGGGAATGACGCCATTGCCGAAGCGGCAATCCGGGCGGGCTGCAACGCCTATTTTGGGTATCCCATCACCCCCCAAAATGAAATTATCGCCTATATGGCTAAACACATGCTGGAAAAGGGCCGGATCTTCATCCAGGCGGAAAGTGAGGTGGCGGCGATCAACATGGTTTACGGCGCCTCCGCCGCGGGAGCCCGGGCTATGACGAGCTCATCCAGCCCCGGGATCAGCCTAAAACAAGAGGGCATATCCTATGCCGCCGGAGCGGATATCCCCGTAGTGGTGGTTAATGTGGTCCGGGGCGGTCCGGGCCTGGGTTCCATCGCCCCCAGCCAGGCCGACTATATACAAGCGACCCGGGGGGGCGGTCACGGGGATTACCGCTGTATTGTCCTGGCCCCCAAAAGCGTTCAGGAATGTGCGGACCTGACCTATCTGGCCTTTGACCTGGCGGATCAGTACCGGGTACCGGTCATTGTCCTGGCGGACGGTATGATAGGCCAGATGATGGAAGGGGTAGTCCTGCCCCCGGAGCGTCCCCTGACGGATCTGCCCAAGCGGGATTGGGCGGTGGGAAATATGGCCGCTGCCCCGCGGGCGTCCCGGCATATCAGTTCCATACATCTGGTTCCTGAGGAATTGGAGGCTAAAACCAAAGCCCGGTTTGTCCGGTACGATGAGATAACGGCAAAAGAAATCCGGTATGAGCAAATTGGGCCCACGGGGGAAGCGGACCTGACCCTGGTTGCCTACGGTACCGCCGCCCGGGTTGCCCAGGGGGCAAGAAAACTTGCCGAAAAGGCGGGGATTAACCTGGGGGTGTTTCGGCCCATCACCCTGTGGCCCTTCCCCGCAGAACCCCTCGCCCAAATTGCCGCTTCGGGGAAGCCCTTCCTTACGGTGGAGATGAGTTTAGGCCAACTGGTGGTTGATGTAAACCTTGCGGTCCTGGGTAAGGCCCCGGTACATCTTTTGGGTCACTGCGGCGGAATCATCCCCACAGAGGAAGAGGTCTTTAACGAGGTGAAACAGATACTTGGGAGGAAAGGATGAAACAACTATACGGACACCCCAAAAGTTTATACGATGTCCCGACCAAATACTGCGGGGGCTGCGGCCACGGGGTCATACACCGGATCATCACCGAACTTATTGACGAGATGAACCTGCGGGAAAAGGCCGTCATCACCAACCCGGTGGGCTGCGCTATTTGGGCGGACCTCTACTTTGACTTTGATTCGGTTCAGCCGGCCCATGGCCGGACCCCTGCGGCGGCTACGGGGATCAAGCGGGTCCTGCCGGATCACGTTGTTATCTGCTACCAGGGGGACGGGGACATGGCGGCTATTGGTACCGCGGAGATGATCCATGCGGCAAACCGGGGGGAAAAATTTACCACCATCTTTGTGAACAACGCCATTTACGGCATGACCGGCGGCCAGATGGCCCCCACCACCCTGGTGGGCCAAAAGGCGGTCACCGCTCCCCGGGGCCGGGACCCCGAAGCGGCGGGGATGGGGTATCCTATCCGGGTTTCCGAATTGCTCGCCAGCCTGGAGGGAAGCCGTTACCTTGCCCGGGGAGCGGTAAACAACGCCGCCAATATCCGAAAGACCAAATCTTACATCCGGAAGGCCCTGGAGGCCCAAATGCGGGGTATCGGTTTTACCATGGTGGAGGTTCTTTCCCCATGCCCCACCAACTGGGGCATGGAACCGGTCCCCTCGGTGGAATGGCTGGAACAAAACATGATCCCCTTTTTCCCCCTAGGGGAGATCAAAAACACCTTAGCGGGGGCGGCTGAAACGGTCAAGGAGGCGGTTCAATGACGGAAAAATCTTTTTTCGCCGGTTTCGGCGGACAGGGGATCATCTCCTTGGGGCAAATCTGGGTGTATTGCGCCATGAAGGAGGGCAAAAACGTAACCTTTTTCCCCTTTTACGGGGCGGAAAAACGGGGGGGCATTGCCCGGGCCGGGGTTATTGTTTCGGACGAGGAGATCGCCAGCCCCCTGGTGACGGTTCCTGATTCGGTGCTGGTGATGAACCCCGATTCCCTCCCCCTCTGTGAGGGTATCCTTAAACCCGGGGGACTCATGTTGATCAATGCAACCCTGGTCAAGGACGATCCCCAACGGAAGGATATCAAGGTGGTAAAGATTGAGGCCCAGGACATGGCGGAAAAAATCGGGAACCCCCGGTTCGCCAATATGGTGGCCCTCGGAGCCATGGCCAAACTCACCGGCGCGCTGGCTATTACGGAAATCGAGGAAATCCTCAAAAAATTCTTTTCCCCGGACAAACACAAATTTATCCCCCTCAACGTGGAGGCTATCCAGGCAGGTTACCAGGCCGTATAACCCACCATCCCCGAAAAGGCGACCGGGGCGTAGTCTCCTGCCTACCCGTCCCGGGGGTGGATGCAGCGTCTTGCAAGCAGGATCAGTTGTTACGATATGTGTACCCGTGCAGGGTGCGACGTGTCGAACCAAGACATCTACAACGAGAAGTACAAGTTTCAATCCACGCACCCGCACGGGGTGCGACGATCAATCGGAAAAACGGGCAGCCCGAATTGCACGGTTTCAATCCACGCACCCGTGCAGGGTGCGACTTGATGACGGAAGTATTTTTTATCAATACGGTTTATGTTTCAATCCACGCACCCGTGCGGGGTGCGACTCATATATTAATTCACTCAGTCACAGAAACATATGTTTCAATCCACGCACCCGTGCGGGGTGCGACATTCGGGATAATACCCAGCTTTCCAAAACCACGAGGGTTTCAATCCACGCACCCGCACGGGGTGCGACGGAAACAAAATCGGTAATGGTACATCCCGAAACATAGTTTCAATCCACGCACCCGCACGGGGTGCGACTTCCCGCCTTTCCAGGAGTTTTTTGAGGATTACCAGGTTTCAATCCACGCACCCGCACGGGGTGCGACCCGGGTCCCCGATCCGTACACCTACGACCACGACTGGTTTCAATCCACGCACCCGCACGGGGTGCGACAAATTATTTTAAGGAGTTTTTATGGCAAGGTTTCAGTTTCAATCCACGCACCCGCACGGGGTGCGACGTTATTACTCTCCGGGAGCTTCCCCTCCCACGACTGTTTCAATCCACGCACCCGCACGGGGTGCGACTTCAAGCTGCGGACTATTGGACGAAAACTGGCCATCGGGTTTCAATCCACGCACCCGCACGGGGTGCGACAAAGAGGGGCGGCGGCTTATTGAGACGCTTATTGAGTTTCAATCCACGCACCCGCACGGGGTGCGACGCGGATAGCTATGTATGCTTCTTTTCAGTCGGCCAAGTTTCAATCCACGCACCCGCACGGGGTGCGACCCCGAATGCCGCTGTCCAGGACCGACGGGTCGCTAGTTTCAATCCACGCACCCGCACGGGGTGCGACGCTACCAACTGGAAAGCTGTTCTTGACTCGGTAAAGTTTCAATCCACGCACCCGCACGGGGTGCGACACAGGCCGGATGCTGGTTATGCTGGGAAATAACGGGTTTCAATCCACGCACCCGCACGGGGTGCGACGTGAATATATGGAAATGGCAATGGAGCATGTTGCTGTTTCAATCCACGCACCCGCACGGGGTGCGACATGCTTGGATGTTATTAACAGCTTGCTTGACGAAATGTTTCAATCCACGCACCCGCACGGGGTGCGACAGGACTGAGCAGCCGGAACTTCTGGCTGAGAACGTGTTTCAATCCACGCACCCGCACGGGGTGCGACTGCACAAGCAGGGGAAATTAGATTTCCTGTTAAAGGTTTCAATCCACGCACCCGCACGGGGTGCGACTTGCCGGGCCTGACGGCGCTTATGAGTTTTGGGCTAGTTTCAATCCACGCACCCGCACGGGGTGCGACCCCAAAGGATATTGAATTATGGGAGGAACACGAGGTTTCAATCCACGCACCCGCACGGGGTGCGACTATCCCTTCTTCAAATAAATATACAAAAATACTGGTTTCAATCCACGCACCCGCACGGGGTGCGACAACGGCCTGGTTGATGCCATGCGCCTTGAGGGGATGTTTCAATCCACGCACCCGCACGGGGTGCGACGACGATCTGACTATCGACAGGATAGACGTAAATGGGTTTCAATCCACGCACCCGCACGGGGTGCCACCCGCTTTAGTGGCGGTGTTCGGCGTTCTGAACCTGTTTCAATCCACGCACCCGCACGGGGTGCGACTGGGCGGCAAAACCACCGCAGTACCGGGATTCCTGTTTCAATCCACGCACCCGCACGGGGTGCGACGAGGGCAAAAATCTCTGAACGCCTGAGGCCGGAAAGGTTTCAATCCACGCACCCGCACGGGGTGCGACGAGGGCAAAAATCTCTGAACGCCTGAGGCCGGAAAGGTTTCAATCCACGCACCCGCACGGGGTGCGACGTATCCAGGAATTAAGTGCGGTTGAGTTTCGACAAGTTTCAATCCACGCACCCGCACGGGGTGCGACTACCAATGTCATATTGAGACACCCGCTTAATATCAAGTTTCAATCCACGCACCCGCACGGGGTGCGACCCGAAGCTTGCTGAATCTTGTCATCAACTTGGACACGTTTCAATCCACGCACCCGCACGGGGTGCGACCGTAGTTATGCTGAGATAACCAGCATGTTTAACAAGTTTCAATCCACGCACCCGCACGGGGTGCGACGCAGCCAATAATGTGGCGCGGAGCAATTTCAAGGTGTTTCAATCCACGCACCCGCACGGGGTGCGACATTCCGATGTAAACATGCCTCGGCAGGTTTGAGATGTTTCAATCCACGCACCCGCACGGGGTGCGACTACCACAAGTATCTTATCATCATCACTATAGCTTGTTTCAATCCACGCACCCGCACGGGGTGCGACAAAGTTGCTCTTTTATTGCCTCCAGTAGGTCAAGTTTCAATCCACGCACCCGCACGGGGTGCGACGGGAATCGGCATCGTTTACCGTATAGGCATACCCGGTTTCAATCCACGCACCCGCACGGGGTGCGACGGGGCTTAACCTGGAATACCTGGCGTCCCGCAGCGGGTTTCAATCCACGCACCCGCACGGGGTGCGACAATATAGTAAGTATGACAATGAACCATACCTTGAAATGTTTCAATCCACGCACCCGCACGGGGTGCGACTTCACTGTCATGTTAAGCTAGCTATTAATAAATAAAGTTTCAATCCACGCACCCGCACGGGGTGCGACGGTTAAATCCTTAATTTTCATATTCTATCTCCCTATGTTTCAATCCACGCACCCGCACGGGGTGCGACCCGGGAGTACCTCAATACGATAGGCAAGGTGTACCAGTTTCAATCCACGCACCCGCACGGGGTGCGACAAGACAATGCCGGCAACGTATGGAATACCATAAAAGGTTTCAATCCACGCACCCGCACGGGGTGCGACCATCTCATACGAATTGGAAATAATAGCATCAGCTAAGTTTCAATCCACGCACCCGCACGGGGTGCGACGAATATATTCTTTAATTTAATTTGTCAATATATTGTTTCAATCCACGCACCCGCACGGGGTGCGACATTAATTTCTCTGCCCTTGGAGTCACCGGCGGGAAGTTTCAATCCACGCACCCGCACGGGGTGCGACCGTATTTTTCCCCGTTCATGCAAGTCAAATTCTACGTTTCAATCCACGCACCCGCACGGGGTGCGACACTTTTCGCCATTGGATGGCACCTCACCGAGAAGAGTTTCAATCCACGCACCCGCACGGGGTGCGACTCGGGCATTTATAACTAATATATTGACAAAAAACGGGTTTCAATCCACGCACCCGCACGGGGTGCGACTGGGGATTATGTCAACTATCGTAACTTGCCGAAATGGTTTCAATCCACGCACCCGCACGGGGTGCGACCCTTTACCATGTTAAAAATGGCCGAAATCGAGGAAGTTTCAATCCACGCACCCGCACGGGGTGCGACGTATGACTTGAGTTGTTCGACACCTCGACATTACTGTTTCAATCCACGCACCCGCACGGGGTGCGACCCTCAACGTTCGCTGATTCTTCCACCTCCATGTGAGTTTCAATCCACGCACCCGCACGGGGTGCGACGCACGCCGGTAATCGTTAATATCATGGCCGTACTTGTTTCAATCCACGCACCCGCACGGGGTGCGACACAAGGCCAGAGGTTTTCCCTCCCAGCCAACTCATGTTTCAATCCACGCACCCGCACGGGGTGCGACTGATAACCGCCGAGCCCCTTCTCGACTTCGGAGAGTTTCAATCCACGCACCCGCACGGGGTGCGACATCCCGGTGAGGCCGAATGGTATAATTCAACGGTGGAGTTTCAATCCACGCACCCGCACGGGGTGCGACCCGATCATCCACAGGGTGGCCACGGCAATCAAAAGTTTCAATCCACGAACCCGCACGGGGTGCGACGAGTCCGATTCCCCGGATGCCCTGTCGGTATAAGTGTTTCAATCCACGCACCCGCACGGGGTGCGACACGTTGGTACTGATGTCACTGGCAACATAACAAAAGTTTCAATCCACGCACCCGCACGGGGTGCGACGTTTATGGCGGCCTATGAGTTACATAGAGGCAAAGTTTCAATCCACGCACCCGCACGGGGTGCGACACCAAGTAGTAGTAAGCCGCCTCCCGAACGGATCCGTTTCAATCCACGCACCCGCACGGGGTGCGACCAGCCATAAGGACTTTTAGTCTTGCAATGTTCACCGGTTTCAATCCACGCACCCGCACGGGGTGCGACTTGTATCAGGCAGCGGAGATACACTTGCCAATGGTGTTTCAATCCACGCACCCGCACGGGGTGCGACGCGCAATACCCAGCAGAATATAACGACATGACTATCGTTTCAATCCACGCACCCGCACGGGGTGCGACGTACGGCTTGTTGATGATCACGATAATGTTGTTATGTTTCAATCCACGCACCCGCACGGGGTGCGACGATGTTCTCAATTTTGTAAATCCCCTGGGGAATGTGTTTCAATCCACGCACCCGCACGGGGTGCGACAGGCCCAAGGCGTAATTCGACATTTGCGGGATAAGACGTTTCAATCCACGCACCCGCACGGGGTGCGACTCCTGACTTTCGTTTGAAAAGCTGGGCCGATTACTCGTTTCAATCCACGCACCCGCACGGGGTGCGACCTCCAGATTTCATCATATTTGTTTTCGATAGATCGTGTTTCAATCCACGCACCCGCACGGGGTGCGACCTGGGATACAGCACTTCGATTTTTTCCACCAAGGTAGGTTTCAATCCACGCACCCGCACGGGGTGCGACATGTCCGACGTAAAAATATTAGACGAAGTGTTGCAGTTTCAATCCACGCACCCGCACGGGGTGCGACGTTTTGCGTATAAAGTCAGCGGGGTCTGTGTAATGTTTCAATCCACGCACCCGCACGGGGTGCGACGACTATTCACAACTCCCCTCGTGGGTAAAAATAAAGTTTCAATCCACGCACCCGCACGGGGTGCGACCCGACGTTCCATACCGTTACTTTGCGCTTTACCGGTTTCAATCCACGCACCCGCACGGGGTGCGACCCGCCCGATAAGGAGGAGGTTGCCATTTATCTCAAGTTTCAATCCACGCACCCGCACGGGGTGCGACAATATGATAATTGAATATTATCTTGGAGAACCGGTAGGTTTCAATCCACGCACCCGCACGGGGTGCGACTCTTTTGATGGCTGGACGGCTTACTATCTGGCATGGTTTCAATCCACGCACCCGCACGGGGTGCGACTTCCAATATGGCAATACTCTGATAAGGTAAAGGATGTTTCAATCCACGCACCCGCACGGGGTGCGACTATCTGGACTCGGTATAAAAAGTATTACGAGGTATGTTTCAATCCACGCACCCGCACGGGGTGCGACTCAAATTCTTTCGAGAATCTTTTTGATTTATCACGTTTCAATCCACGCACCCGCACGGGGTGCGACACGGCAATCTTTCTCTGTATGCCGCGGCCATGCTTAGTTTCAATCCACGCACCCGCACGGGGTGCGACAACATGGCAAATTTAGAATTAGAGCCGGTATGGACGGTTTCAATCCACGCACCCGCACGGGGTGCGACCCACGGTGAACGATACCACCATCACCGATGCCTTTGGTTTCAATCCACGCACCCGCACGGGGTGCGACGCGGAGTCCAGCGTCACCGTCGTCGACGGGGAAAGTGTTTCAATCCACGCACCCGCACGGGGTGCGACCTCCCATAATTTCGGCACCCTCGTGGTATAGGGGAATGTTTCAATCCACGCACCCGCACGGGGTGCGACGCACACTACATTATTTCTTTGTATTACAACAACTTAGAGCCCCGTTTCCGCGAACGGCCAAATAATTCGTGTGATAATAATAAAATTCTCCTTCCCTAGTTTGTCAAATATCTATCCTATAAGGAATTACGCTTCGTGCGAACATCCCGGGGTTTTCTGTGTCTTTGGAGTTCGCATGTACCGGTATATACTCTAGGATCGGGTGTTTTGGGGAGAATTTAGACAATCAAAGGAGCGTCCACATCGTAAGACGGCTTTGCACCCACGTGTTCCACACGTCTCTTGTAATTTGCGCCTAGATAATAGTAGCGCAGACTATCCTTTTTATCATCTATTATTTTTTCAAGCGTATTCTTCAAATGAACCCACTGGGCTGGCTCAACAACACATTCAAATACCGAATATTGGACCCGTTGCCCGTAATTTGTGCATGCCTTGGCAACCTTCCTCAGCCGTCCCGAACCGCCGGGGCTGGTTACCATCACATCGTAACTTACCAAAACCATCATAGCCTGTTACCTCCAAAAGAAAGGCGGATATCCGTCAATATCACCCCGTATATGCCGGGCCATCAAATTTGACTGAACAAAAAACAGAAGGCCGATAGGAACCGTCTCTTCAATATAGGGATGATATACCTCATCCTGTTTGCGGTTCTGATATTCGGTAAGTACTGTTTTTCTGGTGTCGCTGTCCATGGTTACCGCTCCATTCGCCGCTTTGGAAAATCCCTTTTTGCTTAGCTGCCGCCGGTTAATCAGTGAAAGTACCAGGCGATCCGCGATGACCGGGCGGAACTCTTCCATCATATCCAATGCCAGACCCGGACGCCCCGGCCTGTCCCGGTGAAGAAAGCCAACCGCCGGATCAAGCCCAACAGTTTCCAAAGCCGAACGCACATCATGAGCCAACAGGGTATACACAAAAGAAAGAAGCGCATTCACTTCGTCCAGAGGAGGACGCCGGTTTCGTTCGGTGAAAACAAAATCATTTTTCTGATCAAGAATAAGATGGTTAAATACCCGAAAGTATTCCGCCGCTGCCTGCCCTTCAAATCCCCGGACTTCATCGGCACCGGACGCTTTTGCAATACGATCCACAATCCGGTCGAGTTTTTCAGACGCGTTTTTCAGGGCTTCCACATCAACCTTGGCGGCATGATCACGGATAGTCCGGTTCATCACAATGCGACAATTTGCCAGTTTTCCGCTCACCACGTTTGCTGCGATCAGCCGAGTTGCTTCCTCATCATCGGCCATCCGGTATTGCTGCCGCCGCAGAAGAACATTTCCGCTGACAGGCCCCCACACCGATGCGAGAAAATGGCCATGTTCACTCAAAAATGAAACCGCTACATCCCGTTCGGCGCAGAACCCCAATAAAAAAGGAGAACACAGCACATTACCAAAACAAACGATACTACCGATAGTATGAATAGGAAGCTGTAAAACCCGCTGCTTCTCTTTTTCTACTACCACCGTCTCTCCCTCCCGATGAAGATAAGCGCCTTGGGAACTCACATAAAGGGTATTAAGCAGCTTCCTCATTCAAATTTCTCCTGCTTATCAGTCGATATTTTAGATATCCCTGTCTGCCTCAATATTCATTCTTTCTGTTTCACAGGCTTTTCGCATAATCTGAAGCTGGGTTTGCATAAACCTGTTTACCTGTTTGTTTTTTGTTCCGGTACTTTTGGGCATACACATATCAACCAGAGAACAATTATCACATTTTCGTTTTTCATATTCCGCCCCTGGCGTTACCCCGGTTTCCCGAAGCGTTCTGATCCGATCGATCAGGGCAGTAGTTTTTTTTCGGAGTATCTCATCAATGCAAACATCATTTCTTCGATGCTCCTGCAGATAATACAACTGCCCCTGATCAATCGCCAGCCCAAACATTTCCTCTAAGCAAAGCACCTGTGCACACAGCTGCACCAGATCTACATCGCTCTCTTTTTCTCTTCCCCGCTTAAATTCAACCGGCGAGATTTTCTTTGCCTTTTTGTTTTCTAAATACCATATTTCCACCAGATCGCACTTGCCGATGAGACCCCATTCCAAGGACCGCACTGCCATATCATATTCCTGTTTGAAGGAACGCCGGGACTCATGATGTTCCACATGGACCCGTTCATGCAGCACCTTGCCCTCCGCGGTAAAACGATTCTCCTGCCACACTTGTTCCAGATAGATTAGGGCATACTGGCGCTCACAAAACAAAATGTGCTGCAACGAGGAAACTGGAATTAGATCGTCTTCAGAGTACACCTTAATAGGTCAAAACTTCCGGCGTGAGGCCGTCAAGGGGAGCAGCCGCAATAACATACTCTTTTTGTGACTGTGGTTTCTCCGTTTTACCTTTCGGCTTGATTTCCAAACTGCGATGAACCTTGGCGGAAGAATATTGGCCCGATTTGTTCGAATGTTCCCACCAATACAACTGCACTACCTCCATACTTCCCTCGGGCCGGGCAGAAGACGCATCGTTATCAAAAATGTGTAACAATGCGTTCTTGATTTTCTGTGCGTCCTCATAAGAAAACCCTGTCCGTTCCGCGAGTTGCGGATTCATGCTTCCGTAAGTTACATAGAGGCCAAAATCAACCCGGTGTTTCATACCCATGGTATCGGAAGCCTTTTTTTCTCCGCTTCCTTCACCACTGACACTTTTGGTAATCTGAATACTGGTAATATCTATCGGGTCCACGCTGAACGCCGACTGGATGGTTACCGGACCCCGGATTCCCACGGATACCCCCTCTCCCTTTCCGCCGCCTTTATAGGCAAAGACCTGTCCAAAGGCACGTACATCAATCCAGGTTTTACAGGATTTTTCCCTCAGTTTTTTTCCATCCTTCATGGCTTCCTTCAAGGTATTCTCAGCCCGGTCTTTCAGGGTTTTAAAATCATCCTTCCGGTTGTCATCGGATTGGACAAAGATATTTTCCCCCGCTTCCAACAGACGATCCCTGATTTTTCGTTTAAGGCATACATCGGAAAGTTCACCAATGCCGTCTAAGGTTATCCGGGGCATATTACCGCTCAAAGGGTCGCCATTCGGATTCGCGTTTTTTACGCTGAACACCAGCGCAAAATCAATTTTCTTGTTTAATACCGCCATCTTATACTCCTTTGAATTTCTCGATTCCATCGAGAGAATTAGTTCGATTGATAAATTAAATAATGTTATCAATCATCTTCTTCAGTAGGTTCCGGTTGCTTCTGGGCTTTTGATTTTGCCACGCCTTCCCAAAATGCTTTTTGCTGACAATGATAGCCAAGCAAAAATTCTCCGGAAAGCGCTTTATCAGAAACATAATCATCATGGTTAAATAAAAACTCTATTTCCTGAATCAGCGCCTTGTACCAATCACGGCTTTTTTTAGGCAAATATGAAAAATAAGGCCGAAGTTTGTCAACATAAAGAATTTTCCACGTTGAACAAGGATATTTAGAAAACCTCTGCATATATCTTACTGCATTCGTTTCCCGTTCTTCCTTTCTCTTATAAAGAACTCGTGATTCAACCCTATCCGCAACTGCCAAAAGCCTTCCGTAAAGATAATCCCGGTCTGTTCTGTCTTCTTCTAATCCCACGTTATAGTCCTCCTTGTTTCGAGTATATGCGTTATATTTGAATACCGCACAAGCGGTCTCCAAAGTCTTTGCCTTCTCACTTTCCTTCAGTGCCCCTAATCTTGACGCCCGGCCGATACATAACTGTTCTATATCCTGCGGAATAGGCGTTTTATAAAGAATACAGGGCAGAATACGCTGAATCGCCATGGTTTTAACATGGTCATTTAAATGCTCCCCATAAGCGGCCTTCGCAATCTCAATCGGAGAAGGAGCCGAAATTGCATGAGCGGTTTTTTCAGTGTTTTTGTCCCAGTAACTATAAAACCAGGCGAGATGCTCATGCCAGTATTCCTGGGCTTCGAAAAAATCGGTTTTTGAAAATTCCCGGTAAAGCAATATGGACATACGTCCGGGGGTCGCGGCATTCAGGCCCATGATGATAATTTTATCCGTTGTTTTTAGATCGTTGTAATAACCTCGCAGCCGCTTGTTTATCTTACGGGCAAGAGTCTCCCGCGTGGAATATACGTCTTCATCTTCGTCGTCATCTCCGGGAATTTCCTGTGTGCTTTTCATGATCTCCGGTTTTATTTGAGGAGCGGAACACCAGCAAACCACGGTTAAACCATTCCCAATAGGAGTCCCCTGTTTTGCGATAAGCCAGCGGAGGGCGTTATGGGCCTTTGTTGATATTTCCATTCCTATCTGGCAGGCTTGATCCGCTTCCTCAAACCGTCCCCGGAAAGTATAATTCGCCTTATCATTGGATGAAATTATTTTTGCGCTGTCCCCTGCGTTTCGTATCTTCGCGGGATGTAAAACAGCAATCGGCGTGTTTTTCCCCGAAACATAGCAAAAACCCGATTTATTTAAATAACGATGCTTGTAATACTGAATCCACAGACGCTGAATTTTCGTATCCTTCCAGGTCCGATTTTCTTTTTCACCAGGAATCTCCACGGCCCAACGGATAAACCCGTTGTATGCCTCAATGTCGGAGGCGTCTTTTATTTCCGGTATCTTTGCATGCAAAAGGTCCTTTACGAGAACGCCTTTTTTTACATAGGAATACACCGCCTTGATTTTTTCATCTGAATATTCGGATTCCGCCCAATCCTTCAAAAGCGACAGGTACGCCGAATTTTTTTCCTTCAGTTTTTTCCCGGAGGCGTATTTTTCATAATCCCCTGCGACATACTCCAGCTTATCACAGAGGGGATAGGCGTCAACTCCGCTTGTCCGGGAAGCGCTTGTTTCCGTACAGGGCATACAGGTCTGCCAATCCGCTCGTTCCTCTTTGTTTGTTCCAAGCAGTGTGGCGTTCCGGAATTTACCCTGTCCGTCAAGGATAACGGTCAAGGGGGCGTTGTTTTCAATGTGGTACAGGGGCAGGGGCTTATTATCTTTTGAAGGGCCCTTATTTACCGCATCATATACCGTACTTAGTTCAGTTAACCATCCCATTAGTCTATCTCCTCTTCCGTATTTACCGCCACCGTTTCCATGCTCATGGGCCGTATTTCCCGTTTATGGGGACAAGCCTCAGGCCGGGGAAAGCTCAAAATCCCTCCCGTTATTTTAGCCTGCCAGAACCGGGCATAGAGTTTTTCCACGCCGCTTTCAGAGGGATATTCAAAGCTATGAAACATCAATCCGTATGACAATTCAGCTTCCCCGTCATAAAAACCAGTTTCGCTGCTAAAACGGCAGGGTCCAACATACCCCTGACATTCCCGGGAACCGAGGAAAATATCCCGGCGGCCTCCCTTTTCAATCATGCGGAGAGCAATCTGATAATGTTTATCTTCGTTTCGATCCCCGGCAAGATCCGGCCGGTTCATGTTCCATTCAAAGTGGGCCTGTACCCGGTACTCCACATCACGCAGGTAGGTGTATATCGAAAGATCGTGGCGGTTTGTACCGTATTGACCGTCCATTTGCAGGGGCTTTACATTTTTTGATTCGGTCTGAATTTTCTTCATAACACGAATCTTATCGATTACCCAGGAAATCGTTGGCTTCCAATAAACAGATTCGGTAATTCCCTTGATGGCCTGATAGGTTGGGAAATGATAGGTGCTTTTTTCCCCGCCGATCTTGGTAACCGGATCGGTAAAAAGCGCATACTTTCCTTCAAGCTTAAATTCTACGATATTGTCCATCCCTCATACCTCCCTAGTTAAACATCCAGCATGGTTAATCTGCCGGCGTCACGGCTTAACCCAATATACTCATCGTAATGTTCCCGTTCCACCACGTAAATTTCGTCCTCCGTACCTATCCGCCTGACCGCCCCGGCTTCCAGCAAATCTCCCAGGCCATCATGATAAATATCAACCGAATACTGCTGAGCTTCCCGAAGCAAAATTTCCATCCGTTTCTGGTCAGGACCGGCATAGAGTTCAGTGATAATTTCCCAGCCCTTCTCAAAGGGCACAATGACGGCGACCGTATTGGAGGCTATCACCTCAAAGTCTTTCCAGGCGCTTTCAAAGGACTGGCGGAATCTGGTGAGGGGGGTTCTTTCACCGGTCTTTTTACTTTCCATCAATCCATCATATTCGCTTTTACTTTCCGTGTTGGTTGAAAGTAAATTCACTATCGTATCGGTACGGCCCAGAAATACCTTGTATTGTAAATTCGTGTCGGAAATCTGCTCGTAAAAATACAAGAAATACCAGGCTATTAAATCGGGGTGTAAAAGATCATGGTTAAACCGCGCTTCATCCTCGTGGTAGTCCCGCAATATCCGTTCCATGATCGCTTGACCCAGCCGTAACTCCTGTAAGGAACTAATATTTTCTTCATCCTTAACAATATTGATGATATAGGTCTTGCCGCTTATAGGGTTCCCCCGGGCGTCCTTGAGGAGACCGTTTCTATTACACCTTCCCGCCGTCTGGATGACAGAATCGAAGCCCGCAAGGAAACGGATTGCCGCATCAAAATCAATATCAATCCCCGCTTCTATAAGCCTGGTGCTGATACAGACACATTTTTTTGTTCCGGCGCCTAAAGTCGCCTTTAACGTTTCAATTACCTTTCTGCGGTGGGCGGGACACATATTGGTGCTTAGATGCACGATCTCCCAGTCAGGTTTTTTTTGCCGTAGGGCAGCATATAGTTTCTGTGCCTGGGGTTTGGTGTTGACCACCGTCAAAATACTCTGTTCCGGCAGTTGTTCTATAAATTCCGCGGCCTCATCCAGCGTCCATCCTCCCGATTTTGTCTTGTCAACAAGCTCCACCCGTTTTAGCGCCTCAAAATGGCTCGTAAGTTCGGGGATAATCTCGTTAGCGGCTGATAATTGAAGGCTATATTCCGGTTTAAGTTTATCAAGTCCCGGCTGGGTCGCGGTACATAATAAAGCCGACGTATTGCCGCTTTGACAAAGGTATTGAAGCGCCCAGGTAAAAAGATAGGTACACGAAACCGGAAGAGTTTGAACTTCATCAAAAATGATTACGGCATTGGTAAGCCGGTGCATGCGGCGGATTTTTTTGGTACCTGAACCGAATAGGGCTTCAAGAAATTGTACCATGGTTGTAATAATAATCGGTACATTCCAGGTTTGTGATGAGCCCGTATAGTATTCGGACATATCACTTTGATCTAAATTTGAGTGATGTTCCAGGACTATGCGGCCGTTTTCCCCATGGGGGTCCAGAATATTCCGAATGACATCGGCATTCTGATCAAGAATCGATGTATAAGGGGCAATGATAAAAATCCGCTCTTTTTTATATTTTTCCGCATGGACCAGGGCATAACGGAGCGCCGCCAGGGTTTTACCGGATCCGGTTGCCGCCGCCAGAGTATATATACCACTCTCCCGGTCTGCGTAATCGGCGCAGCGGGCGGAAACATCCCGGCGGATTTCATTTAGTTTTCCTTTTTGGGGGAATTGGGCAAGCCGGGTTTCCAGCACTTCCCGCAGATGCTTCCAGTCAGCTTTCATTTTTACGGCTTCTATGGACGCGGGAATCCCCTGGTCATAGAAGGCGCTGGAGCTTCTGTCCGCGTCTATAAGGCAGCTCGATAAGAAACGGGCCGTAAGTCCTACGTTAAAAAAACGGTTTGCCTTGTCTCTCCCAAGATCGGTGAGTCTTTCCAATGCGTCCATGGTCTCGCGTATAAAGTTTTCGTCGTCAAGAATGGCATCTATCTTTTGCCGTATCGATCCGTCAAGGTTTGCCGCCGCCTCATCAAGATTGGTTTCGGGTTTTGTAAGCCGGTCGTGCAGCGTCGCGGTCCCGTCGGGTTTTATCACATCCGGTAATCCCGGACCATGGTGGTACATAATACAGGCCGCAAGAAGCTGGCCCACCAATTCCGTGTGGGCATCATCATCCTGTGTTATTCTTCTATATAAATATTGCCCTCCCGCACTGGCGTGATCTATCTTTTCACTAATTTTTCTAAAATCCTTTTTCTCATCAAGGTAATCCTGCCATGGCTTACAATTTTTGCCTAAATCATGGAGCAAACCGGTCAAAAGGGCCTGCTTCGGCAGACCAATCTCTTTCGCAAAGAGCTCAACATACATTCCCGTTCCGTTTAGGTGATCGGCCAATAACTGATATTCCTTGTCCGAATCGGTCTTATATCGCGCTTTGTATTGGATCATATGTTATTACTCCTTCCACCATATGTATGATACAGTGTTTTAATGTTTAAATTTATACATCATTATTAACGAAGTCACTATTTAAGGCAGTTTCGAAAATCGATCAGCCTTGAAGCTACCCCATTTAGGATTTTTGCTTAAATAAGGATAGAAATGTCTTCAATAAAAGTAAAGGGGGAAGATGAAGCAAAAGGTACTCAGGGAAAAAATGGGACCCGAACCAGGAATATCGGCGGAAGCCAGGAGGAGGTCACCCGCCCATGGAGCTACTTGAGGTGATGCATTGAGAAGGATATATACCCAAGAACCCGTTCACGCGGGGGAGCCTTTGGGCTGAACCAAGGTATGTACCCTGAGTCAAATACCTTATGAGAATAACATGCCCTGACCGCTTGCGGCGGGGTTGTTGCTTATATATAATTGCGTACCGGTTCCAGTGGAAGCCCTACCGAAAGCATTGGACACTTCAAGTACCGTATACCGTTATTTCCGGTTCTGGTGTGAACGGAGTTTCTTTCATGCCCGAGGGGTATTAGACCCTGCTGCGGATAAAGACTTCATAGTTAGGATTGCTCATGTTTGTCCGCACTTTTATCGTTGGTTATTTAGGTATAAGCCCTTAATAACGAATTCGATAGTTTTATGACAGAAAACACAAAAATTCCCTTGTTTTAGCTTACTGACGCTTTTTATTGAGCCTTTAACGGAGTAGGAAATTTTTGTTTTAGCAACACCCCTTTTTGATATTGCCCCGGAAATCATTGTATAATCCATATATTATCTCCTATATCAGATATAATGAATATAATATAATAATATAATTAAGAAAATAGCAAGAAAAAAATGAATTTCTTGTACTATCTTCCAATGTCAACAGGTTAAGAAAATAGGCTGTCCATTATGTAATGGATTCTGGGTAGAATGTATAAAAAAGTATACTATCTACCCAAATCTGTAACATATTCTAAGCTCCCTATGTCAGAAATAATGTTTCAATCCACGTAAAAATACGGCTTCCTCTACTCTAATTCCATCGCCGCAAAATTACCACCCCCCCCTCACAAAGTCTCCCCCGCCGTGCGCCCTTCTGCCATGGCCCGGGCCGCGGCGTAGACGGCGCTTTTTTTGTAATCGTTATTCCAGCGGTTGATGCCGATGTAGTCGAAAATAATAGCGCCGGTGTGGCGGCAGAAACGGTCCATCTGCTCCAGACAGGTCAACATGCCGTTACCGGTTCCGCCGGGGGAGGCCACCAGAAGAATCTGCTTGCCCGAAAGGACGCCGCTCTGCCCGAATTCGCACCGCCGCAGCCGGTCAAAAAAACTCTTCAGCGCCTCCGCCATTTCCCCCCAATACACCGGGGTAATAAAACAGAGCTGATCCGCAGCCCGCACCCGCTCCTGGGCAACGTCAAAACCGTCACCGCCAAAGGCACAGCGATGCTTTTCCCGGCAGCTTCCCCAGCCGTCCCCGCAGACATGGCAGCGCTCCAGCCTCTCCACAGTCAGCACCCCGACATCCGCGCCGCCCTCCTTTGCCCCCCGAATAGCCTCCTCGGTCGCAGCAAAACAGAGGCCGTCGTGCTTGGGGTTACCCGAAACAATCAAATAGTTCATACACTCTCCTATCCCCATTCTATCCTTGCAAGGGATTTGGGCAAGCCCCTCATACCCCCCCTGGGCGGTCAACAGTAAAAAATTTGGGCGCATCCCCGCCGTTACACGGCGGGGACCGGGCTATCCGCTCCAATAGGGGATGACCGGCAAAGCCGGTCATCCCCTATTCCGCTCCTATCCCTTGCGCGGAAAAGCCCTGCCGCCTTATAAACACCTTTACGGAATTTAAGAAATTCACCAAAGTAGACTGCTGCGCGGCCAATTAAATGAGAAGAAGGAAGAAGAATCAACCACAAAGGCGAAGAAGGAAGAATTAAGAGAGAGGAAAGAGGCTCCCCTTCTTCTTTCCTTCTTTCCTTCTTTCCTTCCTCGCCTTCTGCGCCTTTGTGGTTAAATTCCAGTGAGGCCCCCCCTGCATTATCCCCTCATTCCCACTCTATCGTGGCGGGGGGTTTGGGCAAACCCCATTATCTCCTCATTCCCACTCTATGGTGGCAGGTGGTTTGCTGGAAACATCGTAGGTGACCCGGCCTATGTCTTTGACCGTGTTGGTGATCCGGGTGGAGATCTCCAGCAGGTCCGTGATGGGGAAGGGGTACACATCGGCGGTCATGCCGTCGGCGCTGGTGATGGCCCTGAGGGCCAGGACCCAGCCGTATTTGCGGACATCCCCGGCGACCCCCACGGAACGGATGGGGAGGAGTACGGCGAAGGCCTGCCATATTTCATCGTAGAGCCGTTCCCCGGCCGCGGACCGGCGCTTTTTCAGTTCTTCGATATAAATAGCGTCCGCCTCCCGAAGGATATCGCACTTTTCCCGGGTTACCTCCCCCAGGATGCGGACCGCCAGGCCCGGGCCGGGAAAGGGGTGGCGGCGGACCACTTCTTCTTCCACCCCCAGGAGGCGGCCCAAACGGCGCACCTCGTCTTTGTATAGCCGGTCCAGGGGCTCGATGATATGGCCCGCTTTCCGTTTGGCCTCCACCAGGGGACTTCCTACATTATGGTGGCTTTTGATAAGATGGGCCTTTTTTCCTACACCTTTGCCACTTTCTATGAGGTCTGTATAGAGGGTCCCCTGGGCGAGGAAATAGGGTTCCGGCAGCCCCAGCCGGGACACTTCCCGCTCCTGGATGGTGATAAACAGGTCCCCGATGACCTTACGCTTCGCCTCCGGATCGGCCAGGCCCTGGAGGGCCGAAAGGAATTCCTCTTCGCAGTGGATAATGTGGAGGTGCCGGGCCCCCAGCCGCTCCAGGGCGGCCTTGACGGTATTGGTTTCGTCCTTCCGCATCAGCCCCGTGTCCATATACATAAGGTGGACCTGTCCGGCGTCCAGGGTTTTGAGCAGCAGCGCCCCGGCCACGGTGGAATCCACCCCCCCGGAAATGAGGAGCAGCACCGGGTCCCGGCCCACCCGTTCCCTCAGGGCGGCGCGGGTTTCTTCTATATATTGCTCCATGGTCCAGCCGGGTTCACAGCCGCAGACCCCAAACACAAAGGCCGCGAGGATTTCAAGCCCCCATTCCGTGTGGGTCACCTCCGGGTGGAATTGGACCCCGAACCAGGGCTTGGTGTCATGGATCACCACCGCCGGATACCCCGTATCGCTGGTCCCATACTCCCGGAGCCCCGGCGCCAGGCGGGTCAGCGTATCCCCGTGGCTCATCCACGCGGTGAAGTGAGGGGGGGACAAGTGAGGAGCGCCCCGGGAGGCACGCGGGAGCGTGGAGGGGATTGAAGGCGTCATGGCGGGAGCCCCAATAGGGCCACCGTCCGGAACAGAGGCTTCGGGGCGTATAGAAGTGCCGAATGAGGCGTCCTGGGATAAGTGAGGAGCGCCCTGGGGGGCATGCGGGATTGAAGGCGTCCCAATAAGGCCACCATCCGGAACAGCGGCATCGGGGCGTGGAGAAGCCAAGGGAGGAGCGCGATTGGTCAGCGTTTCCAGGGGGATCGCCGGATCAAAAGCCGCAAGAAACTTCCGAATAAGCTCCCCCTGGGAACCCTTACCTCCTCCCTCTTCTCTCTTACCTCCTCTCTCCTCCCCCCTCTCTCCTCCTCCCTCTTCTCTCTTAACTTCTAACTCTTCTCTCCTCCCTCCTCCCTCTTCTCTCTTCTCTTCTAACTCCTCTCTCCTAACTCCTCTCTCCTCCCTCCTCTCTCCTATGCCATGTACGGTAACCCCGATTCTGCCGTATTCCCATTTGGGCAGGGCTTCCACTGCGCCGCCCTGATCGTAGTTGAGGCGCTGCAGGCCGTAACAGATGCCCAGCAGGGGGAGGCCGCAGGTGTAGACCCCTGGGTCTGGGACCGCCCCTTGGGGGGTATACACCGATTCCGGGGAACCGGCAAGGATGATCCCCCGGACCGGGGTGTTTTTGGCGGCAAGGGTTTCCGCGGCCAGGGGGCTGTCCCCGGGGATGATCTCTGTATACACCCCCAAATCCCGGATCCGCCGGCCTATCAACTGGGTGGTTTGGCTCCCGAAGTCCAGGATCAGAATCTTATCCATGCCGCGGCTCCTTTAAAACAGGGGATTTTTTACGGCTATCCTGGGGGGCAGCGGAGAAGCGGTTGGGGCGGAGCCCCGGCCGCTTCGGAGCGCAGGGGGGGCGGAGAGGCCCCGGGGGGCCCGCGAAAGCGGGTGGACGGAGACCATGCGGCACGGCACAAGGCCCCGAAAAAGGCCGCCGGACGGGAGAGGGGCTGCGGGGCCGATGCTTCAGTTCCCGGATCAGGAGCGGAAACAGCCCCCCCTCTTTTGGATTTACCGGGTCCACGGGCTTTTCCTGATGATGGTTTCTTTGCGGTCGTAACCCACGGAGACCATATCGATGGGGGTTTCGCAGAACCGTTCGATGAATTCGATGTACTCCATGGCCTCCACGGGGAACTCCTCGTAGGTTAGGGCGTTGGACAGGGATTTTTTCCAGCCCGAAAAGGTGCGGAGTATGGGCTGCGCATGGTTGAGGGCTTCGATGGAGGCGGGGAAGGTCTCCACGATGCGGTCCCCGATGCGGTAGGCGATACAGGCTTTGATTTCTTCCAAGGTGTCGTAGACATCCAGGTGGGTCATGACCAGGGAATCAATGGAATTGGTGAGGCAGGCGTAGCGGAGGGCTACCAGATCCAGGTAGCCGCAGCGCCGGGGCCGGCCGGTGGTGACCCCGTATTCCCGGCCGGTTTCCCGGATAAAGCGGCAGAGGGCTTCGGTGCTTTCGGAGCGGTCGTCGAATTCGCTGGGGAAGGGGCCGTTTCCCACCCGGGTGGTATAGGCCTTAAAGACCCCCAATACCTTGTCCAGGCGCCGGGGACCCACACAGCCGCCGATGGCGGCGCCGGCGGCACAGGACATGCCGCTGGACACATAGGGATAGGTCCCCAGGTCCAGGTCCAGCAGGGCGCCCTGGGCGCCTTCAAAAAGCACCTGGGAATTTTTGCGGTGCATCAAGTAGGCCGACAGATCGATGGCCATGGCTTCAAGCCGGTCAATGTAGGGGGTGAGGAAATTCCGGTCCCCGCTTTCAAGTTCATCGATCTTTTCTTTCCAGGCAAGGTCGGCGACGCGGATTCCGTCCCGGTCGCTTTTCATGGAATAGGTGATCCCGATACCCCTGCCGGTGGTGCCGATAGGTTTTTTCCGGGCCTGATCCCGGGCCTGGTCAATCTCGATATACCGGGGCAGGACGAGGTGGGCCCGGTCGGAGATAAAAACCCGGCCGGTGGTATCGATTCCCCGTTCCCGGAGCATGTCCAGCTCGTTAAAGAGGGCGGTCGGGTCGATGACCATCCCCGCCCCCAGGATCACCATCTTATCGGGATAGAGGACCCCTGAGGGGATGAGGTGCAGGGCGTACTGCTCATCCCCAATAACGATGGTATGCCCCGCATTGGCCCCGCCGGAAAAACGGACGATTATCTGGGCCTCGTTGGCCAGATAATCCACAATCTTACCCTTCCCCTCATCACCCCATTGGGCGCCGATGACCACTACATTCATAACCGCTCCCTCTTCATTTTCCGGGATAAATTCCCTGCTTGGTGAGGCTGTTTCAAAACCAACCGAATCTCGAGACTGGTTCCAGTGTATACAAACAAGAGAAAATTTACAATGTATTGCCGGATCAGCACCCAGGGTGTATACTCCAAAAAGAGGGCTGGTTTCAAAACTCTAGCTTGGGAACCGGCATCGGAGGTTTGGTATGCCCCGGGTAAAAGAGCAAGAGACTTACACCTACGCCGATTATCTTTCCTGGGATGAGGGCGAACGGTACGAAATCATAGACGGCGAAGCCTATATGATGTCCACCCCCTCCCGGCTGCACCAGGAGATCCGTGGAGAATTAATGGGCACATTATGGCAGTTTTTGAAGGATAAGCCCTGCGAGGTCTATGCCGCGCCCTTTTCCGTCCGGCTCAACCCCCTGCCGGACAAAAGCGACGACACCGTGGTGGAGCCGGATCTGGTGGTGGTCTGCGATCCCGCAAAACTGGATGACCGGGGCTGTAACGGCGCCCCGGACCTGGTCATCGAAATCCTCTCCCCGTCCAACACCCGGCATGACCGGATTATCAAATTCCAAAAATACCAGGAAGCGGGGGTGCGGGAATACTGGATGGTGGACCCCGAAGAAAAATCCCTCATGGCCTATGTCCTTAAAAATAACGAGTATATGGCTTCCGCCTATGAAGATACCGCCGTGGTTCCGGTCACGGTGCTGCCCGGGCTCGAAATCGACCTGAAAACCATTTTTGGAGCGGGAGAGGAGGGTTGAGCGATAGCGTCCAGGTGACTGACCCCCCTCCCGCTACTGTTCACCGGTGGTGAACGGCTTTCCTCCGTTTACGGAGAGGCTTACGTTCAGCGCGAACGGATTTTCGCTTATTTCCTCAAAGCTCACCGGGGAAACGATATTTGTTTTTAGTTCAAACTTTTCGGGTTTCGCGATAAATTTCATTACTTCCCCCGCGAATTGTTCCGCGTTGACTCCGCCCAGCATCGCGAGCATCAGGATCGATTCGTTTAACTGTTCCGCAGCAAGCTCTCTGCCGCCGGGCATTCCTGCGAGTTCAAAAACATGATCCAGAAATGATCTATCAGTATAGGTAATCGCAAACGAATTTATCTTTAGGTCTTCCTCATAATCAATAAGGGCGAGACTGGTTATGTCGCCGGACGCAAGGAGTTCCTGGGGCAAAGAGAGGCCAAGCTCGACTTTTATCGTAAAAAGCTGGGCCCCGTCGATAACCAGATTAACCGTATACACGCCGCCGGAAAGTGAATTTTTAAGTTCGAGGTTTGAAAGCCGGTACTCCGGGCGTACAGCGGGGCGCGGGGTAAACTGCCGGGCATTCAGTACAAAATCCTTTAACGATACCGATGAGGAAAGCGGGATGTTCCCTTCGGCGTAACCGGTATCGGCGCTGAGTCTCCCCAGGGAAAAGTATGTCTGGCCTTTTTGTCTGAACACCGCATCGTTCAAGCGAATTTTTCCCAGTTTTTTAACGGCTTCAACCGGTGCGTACCCGAACTGGGCCGTATCCACGGAAAAATCATTCACCGAGAGGCTTTTGATGGTAAGGCCGGTATCGTCCTCCAAAAACGATACCTCCCGGGCATCCACGGAACCCGCGAAAAAGTTTTCCCTGCTGGTATCAAGCGCCAGGGTGACTTTTTTCGCTTCGAGGAAGGGGTTGTCGCTTTCCCCGAAGGCTAATTTTTCAAGGACCAAATGCCCAAGAAGCGGGACGTAGTATGCCCGGTCAACGCTCCACATAGCTTCGGGGATCCCCGCTTCGGTAAAAAACTCGCCCAGCCGCGCCTCCGCTGCTTTTGACGTAACCAGGGGGAACACCACCAAGAGGACTCCCAGGACAAGCGCCGCAGCGGCCGCCACAGATATTGCTATTTTCGCGGGTTTTTTCATACCTTTTCCTTTCTAAATCAGTTGTAATTGGACGTATTTTGTTGTTCATGCATCCCAATATTTTTTTACATAGGCCGCACTGGCACGAAGCAGTTCAGGGGTACCTGCTATTTCAAGGGTTGAATTATGGATCAGCGGACTATCACGAAGCACTTCTATTACCCCTTTTATATCTATAAGCCCCGTCCCCAATTCGATGGTCGAAAAACCACAGCCAAATTCTTTACCGCGTTTTGCAACAAATTCTTCACCAAGATCCTTCCAATGTATGTGATAAATTTTATCCTTAAATACCTTTGCCAGTTCAACGGGATCTGAACCACCGAGCCAACTATTTCCGGTATCCAGATTAACCCCTATGGAATCAATATTTCCCAATGCGTCCATAATTCCCTTTAATCCTTCAACCGTATCCGTATAGGGACCATGCGGTTCCAGGCATATTTTTACTCCATAGTCGGATGCCATGCGGCAGGGTTCATACAGCTTTTCCGCAATGATAAAAATGGACTGCTCGAAGCTAAGCTTTTTTGCCCAGTCGGTATGGGCATCAAATTCCGTGGTAATAACATCACGAATCCCTATGGCGGCGGCAAATTTTATCGCCTTCATTATTTCGTCGGTGGCAAAACGGGCAGGGCTTGAAGGATCAAGCAAAGCTGCGTGGGCGCAAATAGTGGAAATTTTTATGCCATATTTTTCAAAAAGCCGCTTGGTATCAAAGGGATTTCCGTCAAGACTTACCGTAGCCGCCAGATCGGCGCTCCCAAACATACTGCCGCCGGCGTGGGTATCGGTTATGTCGGCCGCATCAAAACCGGCCGCCTTTGCTAATTTGAGGTTGTCCTCAACCGTACAATAGGGCTGTAAAGCCAAAAATACGCCAACATTCATACCTCATCCTCCAAAACAGAATATAGTAGGGTTAAAAACCTTATAAGCATGGTATCACCGCATATTCCGGAAGTCAAGAAATTTCGTTATTGATAAAAATTTCGTTATTAGATCAACTTCCGCCAGGCGGAAGGGGCAACCCCGGTCTTTTTCTTGAAAAACCGTGAAAAGTAGTACTGATCCTCAAAGCCCAGCTGGTAGGCCACTTCTTTGATAGACACGCTTTTCTGTTCCAGCAGATCCGCCGCCTTCTTTATTTTAAGCTGCATATAATACTGATACGGAGTCATGGAGGTATAGGTCTTGAATATTTCGTTAAAACGGGAAGTGCTAATCCCAATCTGTTCGGAAATGCCCAGCAAATTAATGACATCCGAAACATGCGCCTCCATAAGGGATTTCGCTTTTTCGACAATCTTCTGATAGTTGTTTGTCTGATCCTGCCGCCGGTTCCGGGTCAGAATTTCCGCGATCAGCGAAAGGATCCCCGCGCAAACTTTAAGTTGAAAAAGCGGCGCCTGGATGCTAACCTCGTCTATAATCATATTGAAAATCGCTATGATGCTGTCGTGCAGCCTGGCTTCGAAAAAAACATGTTCCCGCGAAAGCAGTCCCTCTTCCATCAATTTGGAAAAATTCTTCCCCTGAAAACCAACCCAGTATTCGTGCCAGCCGGACTCAAAGACCGGCTGATACCGGTGCCTTACCCCCGGCAGCAGGAAGAAGACCGACCCCGGCGAAACCGTATAGCTTTTCCCCTCGGTCTCGAATATGCCCTTCCCCCTGGTAATGTAGATGATGTGAAAATTCGGCAGGGTGCGGCCCTCGGCGACATTCCGGAATATCGCCGGGTGTTTGTTTTTCTGGGGAGGGTATTCGACATAAGGCGGCACCTCCACATTACCCACGGTAGTACATACCATCCCCAATTTCTCATCTGCATCGCTAAAGGGCAGGTAATGCAGAATAGCCTCTGGCCGGGTATGACCGGATTTTTTTCCCATAACAGTTTTATCATAGCCTATGATCCCCTTTTTTGCTATCCCTTCAAGAGAAAAATCCATTTACGGATCGGGAAAAGCGGGGGAAACTGAATAGGGTTTGCTTGAAAAGGAGAAATTGTGGAACGATTTACCTGGAAGGCCCGGCTGCTCCCCGGGGCCAAGGCGGAGTACATACGCCGTCACGACGAGATCTGGCCGGAAATGACCGAATTGTTAAACCAGGCGGGGATTCATAACTACACGATATGGTGTGTGGGAGAGGAGCTTTTCGGTTATTACGAGGCCGAAAGGGGGGTTGAATTCGCCTCCAGGGTGCAGGCGGAAAGTCCGGTGGTGGATCGCTGGAACGAGTACATGAAGGACGTGATGATAATGGAAAAGGATCCGAAAACCGGTACCCATTACCAGTTGGAACAGGTGTTTTTTCATCCCTGATTATAGAGGATAGAGGATTCCTTATGGATAAACCGGCGCTGCTGCTTTCTTCAATTACCAAGTCTTTCCCCGGCGTTATTGCCCTGGACGATATGAATTTCGAGCTTAAATCCGGGGAAATCCACGCGATCTGCGGCGAAAACGGCGCCGGCAAGTCCACGCTGATGAAGGTGGTTACCGGCGTCCATGCCCCGGATTCGGGCCGGATCGTCCTTTTTGGGAAGGAGGTGAAGATTTCCAATCCCCTGGACGCTTTCTCCAAGGGTATTGCCATCATCTACCAGGAAACCAGCCTCTTTGAGGAAATGACGGTCCTGGACAATCTTTTCCTGAACCGGGAAATCATAAAAAAGGCGGGACCCTTTACGGTGCTGGACTACCGGGCCATGGCCCTGAAAATGGAAAGTATCTTCAAGCGTCTGCACATTTCCATTCCGGTGGATGAAAAAATAAAAAACCTCGGCATGGCCCAGAAGCAGATGGTGGAAATCGCCAAGGCCCTGACCTTTGAGTCCCGCATCCTCATCCTGGACGAGCCGACCGCCTCCCTTACCCAGCAGGAAGTTGACGCCCTGTTCGCCATAATCCGGGATCTCAAGAAACACGGGGTCAGCATCGTCTATATCAGCCACCGGCTGGAGGAAATTTTTACCCTCTGCGACCGGGTTACGGTTATCCGGGACGGCCGGTATATATCCACCCGTGAAGTTTCCGGCACCAACAAGGATCATCTGGTGGCCGACATGGTGGGCCGCAGCATGGACAACTACTACCCCAAAACCGAGGTGGAAATCGGCGGGGAACTCCTCTCCGTGCGGGGATTGGGTGACCGGGAACTGCTCCACGATGTTGATTTCTTTGTCCGCCGGGGCGAGATCCTGGGCTTTGCCGGCCTTGCCGGTTCGGGCCGTACCGAGCTGGCCATGACCCTGAGCGGCTTTACCCCGCCGGAACACGGGGAAATTCTGCTTGACGGCAAACCGGCCCGCTTCAGGAGCTACCGGGAGGCTATGGAACAGGGACTGGTATATGTCACGGAAGACCGGGGCAAATACGGGGTCATTGTCAACATGAATATCAAGGACAACATCGTCATGCCCCAGTTGGACAAGAATTCCCACCTGGGGGTTATCAACACCCAGAGGGAATATTCGGTGGCGGAGGCAATGCGGGAAAAGATGGGCATAAAGGCGCCGAACACGGACTTCCTGGTGATGAACCTTTCCGGGGGAAACCAGCAGAAGGTTTCGGTGAGCAAGGCCCTTGCCCTGAACCCCAAGATACTGATCCTGGACGAGCCGACCCGGGGCGTGGACGTGAACGCCAAGGCCGAAATCCACCGGATTATCAGCAATATGGCCGCCTCCGGGCTGACCATCCTGATGATCTCCAGCGAGCTGCCGGAACTTATCGGCATGTGCGACCGCATCTATGTGATGAAGGACGGCGCCATTGCCGGCTGCTTTGACCGGGACAATTTTTCCCAGGAAGATATTCTGCACATTGCCCTGGCGTCCGGTCAGGCGTCCGGCATAGGGAATGCGCCTGGTGCGACAAATGCGGCGCAAAAGGTGACGGTATGAAACGCAAAGTACCGCTTAGCACGGAACTGTACCTGGGACTCTTTCTTCTGGGGATGCTGCTTATTCTGGGGGTCTTTGCCCGGGACTTTTTCTCCCTGAACAATACCATGAGTATGCTCAACCGCTTTAGCTACCTGCTTATCGCGGCTATCGGCATGAATCTGATCATTATTACTTCCAATATTGACGTATCGGCCGGAAACATCATCTCGGTGGTGTGCCTGACCCTCGCGGCCCTGGGCAAGCTTGATCTGGGTCTTCCGGTTCTGCTCCCGGCCTCGATGCTCATGGGGATGTTCCTCAGCCTTATCAACGCCCTGTTTATCACCCAGTTCCGTATCCCCGCCATTGTCGCAACCCTGGCAACCGCCCAGCTTTTTTCGGGTATTCTGCCCCTGGTGGTGGAAGGTTCCCTCTACGATCTCCCGGCGAGTTTTACCTGGCTTGCCTTTGATGCGAAGATCTTCGGGATCGTCCCGGGCAGTGTACTTATCATGCTTATCATCACGATTATCGCCCTGGTCTTTATGAAGTATTCCCGCTTCTCCAAAAAGATCTACGCCATCGGTAATAATAGGGAAGCGGCGCGCCTGTCGGGGATAAAGATAAAACAGATTATCATAATCACCTACGTCATCGCCGGGGCGCTTTTCGGCGTTTCCGGCACCATTATCGCCACCGCAAGCCAGCGGGTTACCACCACCATGGGCACCGGCCTGGAAATGACCTTTATCGCCTGCGTGGTTCTGGGCGGCACCAGCGTGGCCGGGGGCAGCGGTAAGATCCTGGGAACGGTCTTCGGCGCGGCGGTGCTTTCGGTAATAGCCCCGGCGGTAAACTACCTGGGGATCAGTTCCGACTGGTCGGACGCGATCATGGGGGCCATCATCATCGCCGCGGTGATTGTCAGCGCCCTGCACCTGGAAAAGCGAAAACGGGCTGCGCCCGCGGCCGGGGGAGGGGATGCTTGATGAACGTGATGAAAAACAGAAAAATCAGATTCACCTTTAACGGGGCCCTGGTCATCATCCTGCTGGTGCTTTTTATCACCATAGCCGCCATTAACAGCGTGTTCCTTTCCTTTGATTACCTGGTGGGGGTCATGCTCCGCAATATTGTGGAACTCGGCATGATGGCCCTGGCGGTTACCCTGATCATCATCACCGGCGGGATCGATCTTTCCGTGGGTTCCATACTGGTGTTTTCCGCCATGGTTGGGGGAATCGCCGCCGTCCATGGCGGAAATGTCCTGGGCGTTGTCGTTGCCCTTTTAAGCGGGACGATCTGCGGCTTTTTTAACGGCTTCCTCGTCGCGAAGATAAAAATATCGCCCCTGGTTACGACCCTGGCGACCATGTACCTCTACATGGGACTTGCCCGGAGTATCTCCGGAGGCGACAGCGTTTACTCCTATCCGGCAAGCCAATGGTTCGGCACTTCCGAGATCGCCTATATTCCGCTGCAAATTTTTTACTATGCGGCGCTGGCTTTCGTATTCTGGTTCGTACTTGCCAAAACCACCCTGGGCCGCAAACTCTACGCCATAGGCCTCAACGAGCAGGCGACGAATTTCAGCGGCATAAACACGGGCAGGGTAAAGCTCGTCATCTATACCCTGAGCGGCTTTATATGCGCCCTTACCGGCCTTATCTGGCTGGGGCGTTTTACCAGCATCAAATACGACGCAGGTACCAGCCTGGCCCTAAAGGTAGTTACCATTATCGTATTGGGGGGTACCAGCATAATGGGAGGTATCGGCGACATGAAGGGCACCATACTGGGAACCCTGATCATCGCGGTACTCAACAGCGGGCTTACGGTACTCAATATCCCCATTGCGGCCCAGACCATCGTACACGGCGGCATTTTGATCATCAGCCTGGTGAGCTACTCTGTTCTGAATACCAGGATGATCCGGCGCCGCGTAGTAGAAGTAAAAGGCGTTTCTCCGGCGGGAAACGCCTGACCAAAGTATGTTTAGCGGCGTATTGCCGCTGAGTATAAAAACATTTTATGAATGGAGGATAGTATGAAAAAATTTCTAGCAGTAGCATTGGTGCTGTTCGTCGTCTGCTCATCGCTGGCTTTTGCCGCAGGTGGCAGTGATTCGTCAGGAACCGTGAAGATCGCCATGATGCCAAAATTCAAGGGCGAAAATTACTTTGACGCCGTAAAGATCGGCGCCCAGGAAGCGGTTGATGAACTCAACAAGTCGGGAAAGAAGGTTGACTTCCTCTACGACGGCCCTCCCCAGGATCAGGCCACCAACCAGCGGCAGGTGGACATTCTTGAAGGCTGGATCGCCCAAAAGGTAGGCGTCATCCTTTTATCCCCCAACGATCCCACCGCCATCGCGCCGACCCTGAAAAAGGCCCAGGAAAGGGGCATCAAGATTATTACATTTGATGCCGATGCCCAGGCGGACGCCCGGGACCTCTTTGTGAATCAGGGAACCTATGAAGCCATCGGCAGGGGCCTTATAAAGGGTATTGCCGACGGCCTTAAGGCGAAGGGCTACGGTCCTTCGAATCCGGCGAATATCGCCTTTGTATCATCGGCCAAGACCGATGCCAACCAGAACGCATGGCTTGCCGAGGCGAAAAAGGCCATAAGCACCGGCGAATACAACTGGCTCAAACTTAAAAATGAGGATACCGATGTGTATTATCCCGGACCGGATGAGACAACCACCCAGGCCCAGAGCGGTATCCTTGTCGGAAGAATGGGTCCCGGTCCCGACCAGATTCAGGGCGCCATCGGTCTTACCTCAATGGCTACTCCCGCGCTGGGTTCCCAGTACGAATCCGCGTCGGTAAAGCCGGACGTTTCCAAAACATCCATTACCGGCCTCGCCACACCGGCGGCTCTTAAATCCTATATCAAGAATTCCGCCAACCCCCTCGACAGCGGCGTTCTCTGGGATTGTATGGACCTTGGATACCTCGCCATCCAGGCCGGGTACCAACTGGCTACCGGCGTTATAACCAGTTCATCGGCTTCGATAAACGCCGGCAGGCTTGGCGCAAAGAGCATCACCAACAAAGAACTGATTCTTGGCGATGCCCTGGTTTTCGACAAGACCAGCGTAGACAAGTACAATTACTAACTCATGTTACGCAGTTACGCAGGAAGAATAGGATTAACCACGAACGACACGAACATCACGAACTTTTGCTTCGATATTCCGGAATTTATACCTGAATTCTCTTC